>CAZIVK010000217.1:0-3586 GCA_964542515.1 uncultured Oscillospiraceae bacterium
GACGATGTAATTAACTCGTTATATTGACGGTTACAAAAGAATTTGATAAGATAGTAAAATCGAGCTTACAATCCATTATTTGGGAGGTGGTCAAAAAATGGCAGGGGAAACAATACTAATTGTGGATGATGAGGAAGAAATAAGTGATATTATTGCACTGTATCTGAAAAAAAGCGGATATCAGCCCATAGCATGTGCAACAGGTAAATCTGCCCTAGAGATAGTTAGTACAGAAAAACCTGATCTCATTATTCTTGATATTCAACTTCCTGATATAGATGGTCTTGAGCTTTGCCAGCAGATACGCAGAATGACCGACTGCCCTATACTGTTCTTGAGCTGTATGGGGACAGACACGGATAAGATACTGGGCTTAGCTGTAGGCGGAGATGACTATATGACAAAACCCTTCAGCCCCGGTGAGCTAGTCGCCCGTGTAAAGGCACATCTACGTCGCAATCGCACCATCTTCTCCAAAAACAACACCACTCAGCAAGTTATAAAGATATCCGGACTTACCATCGACCTTGCAGGACATACTCTCCTGATAGACGACACTCCCGTTGTTCTTCCTTTGAAGGAGTTCAATATATTGGCGCTCCTTGCGCAAAATCCCAATATGGTATTCAGTCTTGCACAGATTTACGATCTCATCTGGGGAGAGGACAATATAGGAGATACCAGAACGGTTATGGTACATATCAGCAACTTACGCAAGAAAATTGAGAGAGACCCGTCAACCCCAAAACTTATTGTAACAATAAAGGGTGTCGGTTATAAACTGAATACAGTAAAGCGAGGTTAGAGCTTTGCAGACAAAATTTAAGGGTTTCGTGTTTATCATTGCATCAATCTGTGTTCTTCTCTTAGCAATGTCAGGCTGCAGCAGACAAGCTGCTTCATCAAAACCACAACCCAAAGCTGTAAACGGCACGATAGATTTGACGGCATATGATTTTGCGCAAGATGGCATACTTTCCTTGGATGGTGAATGGGAATTCCACTGGGAGGAGCTTCTCCAACTTTCGGACTTGCAGGATGTTCAGTCTCTGGAGACACAGTATATCAGGGTACCGGGATCTTGGAATAAGTATGATTGGAATAATAAAGAACTGTCTAGCAACGGATACGCTACATATGTTCTCAACCTCAAATTACCCCATGACATCGACTCACTCGCTCTTAAACTGCCTAGAATGTTCACGGCTTATACACTTTGGCTTGATGGAGATCTCCTCACATCGAGCGGGAGAGTGGCTGACAATAAAGAGATGTCCGTTCCGCAATATTATCCCAAGGTCATAACTCTAAACCCGGACAACTCAGACGCAAAAATTATCATCCAGGTTTCAAACTTCTTTCACAGAAGCGGCGGAATGCTCGAGAGCATTAAGCTCGGAACGGAGACGCAGATATTTAAGATCCGTGAAAACCATATAGCCCTTGAGTTTATTCAGTTCGGGTGCCTCTTTATCATGGGAATATATCATATTTTCCTCTATCTGTTCCGCAGAAAAAACCAGCAGCCCCTCTATTTTGGGCTATACTGTATTCTAATTGCCATAAGAACACTTTTTGTTGGAGAGATTTTCATAATTCAGCTATTTCCCAATTTGAACTGGGAAATTCAACATAAAATTCAGACACTTACCTTCTATATCGGAGTTCCGGTCTTCACCCAGTTTATTATGTCTGTTTTCCCTGAAGACCTTCCCAAAAAAGCTTTACTATTCACAAAAATCACCGGTTTCTGCTTCAGTCTTGTTGTTCTGCTGATGCCAGTTAGAATTTTCACTATCATAAATCCCGGATATCAACTCTTTACTGCCATTGTTGTTATATTTGTTTTATACACCCTTGTAATAGCTTGTGTTAGAAGGCGCAAAGGCGCACCACTTGTTGCCTTTGGTTGTGTTGTATTTATTGCCACCACCCTTAACGATATCCTGTTTCTCAGCGTACCATTTAATGACTATAATATGACCTTTTTTAGATCCATCATCACATCGGGTAATCTCTCATCATTTGGCCTGATTGTTCTGGTATTTACCCAGTCAATAGTTTTAGCTATCAATTTTTCCAAGACATTTACTACCGTGGAAGTGATGTCGGAAAAGCTAATTGTTGCAGATCTCCAAAAGGACGAGCTCCTATATTCACTTGAATCTAAAGTGCAAGAGAGAACTGCTGAGCTGAAGCAGTCAAACACTGACTTGGAGACAGCCCTTAAGAATCTTTCAAAGGCTGAGAACTCCAGAAAGCAACTACTTACAAACATCTCACATGATATAAAAACACCCATGACCCTCATCCAGGGCTATTCCGAAGCAATTCTTGATGGAATTGTAACTGACGAGAAGGAGCTTCTGAAATATATAACCCTGATCCAAAACCGGATCAGCGGATTGTCGCAGTTGACAAATGATCTTTTCGAGTTGTCCCAGCTTGAGTCCCGCAGCAAGACACTTAATGCTCATCAGATTCCTTTGGCCAATCTGTTATCAAAAATTGACAATAAATTCCGATATGACGTTGAGAACGCTGATTTGATTTTTAAGGTAACATCTGCTCAAAACCATGATATCCTTTTGTCCGTTGATATTTTCCAGATCGAAAGAGTGTTTTCAAACTTGGTATACAACGCAATCGGACACACAAAAAAGGGATCAATTACCATCCACTGGTTCAAAACTGAGCTACATATAATTTTTGAAGTGACAGACACCGGTTCTGGTATTGACCCAGAAAATCTACCCTTCCTATTCGACCGCCTTTACACCGGCACAAAACCAAGAAACTCATCAATCAAAGGCAGCGGTCTGGGTCTCGCAATAGCCAAGGAGATTATTGAATACCATGGAGGCGAGATCAGTGCAGAAAGCGTGCCAAACCAAGGCAGTACATTCCGCTTCTCCCTCTCCCTATAACACCAACAAAAAGATGGCTGACTATGTCAAATACATAGCCAGCCATCTTTTTTATGATCATCCAAAACAATGAATCATAAGCTAATTAAAGGGATCTACTTAAAGGTTATTATGAACGGTGAACTTTTCGGGCCATGTGCGTCCTTTATGTTGGTAGTATTCTTACCTGCCACCGTCATCGAAACTCTACTTAGGTCTGGAATGTTTAGTGTTACACGAGGACCTGCAGCTGTCCATTCATCATCATAGGTGTACCGATCTTCGCAGTAGAAAGTGCTGTTTGCAGTTCCTGTAAAGTTTGCGGTAACCATCCCATTTGCTTGAAGCCCAGAATGCGTGTGTCCGCTAAATTTTACATACCCATCAATCATGAAGTTCACAATTATGTTTTCTGGGTTATTTTTATCGGCTATATTTTCATCATAGTCTACCCTAACAGCTGTAGCCCAGTCTTTCGAAGTTACTGTAACATTTTTAAGAGTAATGTCGTAAGTTACAGAGTTATTTGTGTCATTGATTATTTGCAATGGGGTAGATATTTTAGCAGATGCACCAGTTATCACAAATTTACATGAAGGCCTAGCATATGAAGAGCTAGCATAGTAGGTGGTGACTCCTTTGTGTACATAACGATCAGGATAAATTTTTATTTGTTTATC
>CAZIVK010000218.1:0-3579 GCA_964542515.1 uncultured Oscillospiraceae bacterium
TGATGCTTGAACTGTTCATGCTTGATGCTTGAAAAGATTACAACAAAGCATTATAATAGAAAATAACAATTTTGGCCGTATAAGGCAGAATATTTTAATCGGAGGTTCTATAATGGAACGCAAAAGCTACTACATCACAACCCCTATCTGCTACCCGTCAGGTAAACTTCACATCGGAAACGCATACACCACCGTTGCCGCCGATGCCGCAGCACGCTTAAAACGAATGCAGGGGTATGATGTGAAGTTTTTGACCGGTACTGATGAACACGGTCTGAAAATAGAAAAGAGCGCCAAAGCGGCCGGAAACACACCTAAGGAATTTGTAGACGGAATTGTTGAAGGTCCTGGCGGCATAAAAGATCTGTGGAAGTTGATGGGCATCTCAAATGACATATTCATCAGAACCACTGATGATTACCACGTGAAAGCGGTTCAAAAGATATTTAAACGCCTCTATGATAACGGTGATATATACAAAAGTGAATACGAAGGACTGTACTGTGTGCCCTGTGAATCCTTTTGGACTGAAACTCAGGCAAAGGAAGGGAGCTGCCCTGACTGTGGACGCCCTGTTGAAGTTGCAAAGGAGGAGAGCTACTTCTTTAAGCTCTCAAACTACGCTGACAGGCTAATAAAGCACTTCGAAGAAAATCCGGAGTTCTTGCAGCCACCGTCCCGCGTCCATGAAATGATAAACAACTTCATTAAACCTGGGCTTGAGGACCTCTGTGTATCGCGCACATCTGTTAAATGGGGTATTCCTGTAGAATTTGATCCCGGACACGTTGTCTACGTGTGGGTTGATGCACTCTCCAACTACATTACAGCTTTGGGCTACATGTCGGATGATGACTCTGCCATGAAGAAGTATTGGCCTGCTGATGTCCAACTTGTAGGAAAGGACATTGTGCGTTTCCACTCTATAATTTGGCCTATTATGCTGATGTCCTTGGGTATTCCACTTCCCAAAAAGGTCTTTGCCCACGGATGGCTCCAGATAAACGGTGACAAGATGTCAAAATCAAAGTCAGCCGGTGCTAATATAATTGACCCGGTTGTACTCTGCGGACGCTACGGTGTAGATGCCGTAAGATATTTTGTCTTGCGTGAAGTGCCGTTTGGTTCAGACGGAAACTTCTCAAATGAAGCTCTTATTAACCGCATAAATTCTGACCTGGCAAACGACCTTGGAAACCTAGTCAGCCGTACAACAGCTATGGCTGACCGCTATTTTGACGGAAAACTTGAAGCCGGATCTCAATCCGAGCCTATAGACAGTGAGCTGAGCACGCTCGCTTCATCGGTATATGAAAACTACACTAAGCTTATGGACAACCTACTATTCTCCAACGCTTTTGCGGATGTCTGGAAGCTCATCTCCCGCGCCAACAAGTATATAGATGAAACTACCCCCTGGATCCTTGCAAAGGATGAGGCTAATAGAGCCCGTCTTAACACAGTTCTCAAAAACCTATGTGAGGCTATAAGGATATCGGCGGTACTCATTGCTCCCGCAATGCCCGCAGCATCTGACACTATTTTGGGCCTGCTCGGTCTTTCGGACGGAGCACGCACATCCTGGGAGAGTGCAGCTGAGTTCAACGCATCCGGGGAGTTTATAACACGCACCTCCGCTCCTATATTCCCAAGGATTGATTTGAAAAAGGAAATGGAGGAGCTCGTTGCGTTGACTACAGTTCCTGAAATTGAAGCACCTGTAGAGCAGAAAATACCGGAAGCACCTGTAGGTATAAGCCAAATAACCATTGATGACTTTGCTGCAGTTGACCTGCGCATAGCGCTCGTAACAAACTGTGAAAAGGTTGAAAAAGCCAAGAAACTCCTGAAAATTGAAGTGGACCTGGGATATGAAAAAAGGCAGATTGTCTCCGGCATAGCCCAGTGGTATAAACCTGATGACCTCATTGGCAAAAAGGTGATAGTTGTGTCTAACTTGAAACCTGCCATACTGCGAGGGATTGAAAGCCAGGGTATGCTTCTTGCTGCAGACAGCGGTGATGATGTGCTTGTCATCTTTGCTCCGGATAACTCTATCCCTGGAAGTAAGGTAAGGTAATGAATCTCTTTGACACCCACGCCCACTATTATGACGAACGCTTCAATGAGGATAGGCATGAACTCCTGGAATCGCTAGCTTCTAAGGATGTAGACCTTGTTGTATCTCCCGGCACAGACCCGGAAACATCAGAATTCATGGTGGATCTCTGTAACAAATACAGTTTTCTGTACACCGCAGCAGGATACCACCCCCATGAGGCTTCCACCGCCACAGATGAGGGCTTCGAACGTATTGAAAAGCTGTTAACCCTTGAAAAGGTAGTGGCAGTAGGGGAAGTTGGACTTGACTACTATTATGACCACTCGCCCCGTGATGTTCAGAAGAAGGTCCTTGTAAGGCAACTTGAGCTTGCACGTAAATATAGTTTGCCCGTTATTCTCCATGACCGTGAGGCTCATGCTGACTGCCTGGATATTATTAAGGGATTTCCGGACGTAATGGGTGTGTATCATAGCTACTCGGGTAGTTGGCAGTATGCTAAAGAGGTGCTGGCTCTTGGCTGGTACCTGTCTTTTACAGGTTCAATTACCTTTAAGAACGCATATAAAGTTCATGAAACGGTTGTTCACATGCCGGAGGACCGTATTATGATTGAAACTGACGCACCATACCTGACACCAACCCCACACAGGGGTAAGCGTAATGACTCATCATACGTTAAGCTGGTGTGTGAAAAGGTTGCTGAGCTCCGTGGAATACCTGTAGAGGAAGCGGCAGAGCTCACCACGGCAAATGGAAAACGCTTTTTCGGAATAGGGGAGGTCTAAATGCCCTCAAGAGCTAATACGACACTGGAAGTAAACGAGCCTGCCGAGTTACTTGCATTCCTGCTTGCCAACTTGAAAGGTAAATCCAGAAATAACATAAAATCACTTCTCTCACACGGGGAAGTTACGGTTGACGGCAAAAGTATAAAACAGTTCAACCACTTACTCCGTCCCGGGCAGACCGTAGAAATACTACATTCTGTAGGCCGCGGGCTTACCCGCAAGGAGGCCCCCGTAATCCTGTTTGAGGACAACGACCTTTTGGTAGTGGACAAACCTGCCGGACTTCTGAGCATTGCTACTGATAAGGAGCGGGAGCGCACAGCCTATAATATAATGACGGACTATGTGCGGGGCAGGAGTAGTAAAAACCGCCTCTTTATAGTTCATCGTATAGATAGGGACACATCAGGAGTCCTACTGTTTGCAAAAAACGAGCAGATGAAAAACGCACTTCAGGATAACTGGAACTCATTGGTCACTGAGCGTGCGTACATTGCCATAGTAGAGGGTACGCCTCAATCAAAGAGCGGCAGGATCCATACCTGGCTTAGGGAAACAAAAACCAGACTTATGTACTCCGGTAAAGTTGGTGGTGACGGTCTGGAAGCTGTAACAAACTACAAAGTCATTAGGACCAAAGGAAATAATTCTACCCTATATATAAACCTTGAAACCGGAAGAAAGAACCAGATCAGAGTCCATATGAAGGAGCTCGGCCACTGCATT
>CAZIVK010000219.1:0-3573 GCA_964542515.1 uncultured Oscillospiraceae bacterium
TATATATGGAGGAGATTTATGAATGGGAGGGATATAGATGAAGATATTTGGGCGCAAGTTTGATAAGAACTCAATCTTTTTTTGGCTTATTCCCTACATAGTCTGTATTCTTATATCTGTCACATTAAGTAGTATCTCTTACTTTCAAGCTGTAAAGATTATTTCCGGCCAGACAAAAGCTGCCCATGAGGAATCCGCAGTGGCTATCTCCAAAAATATTGAGCCACAACTGGCCTCAGCAGGATTCTCCATGATGCAGATCATAGCAAGTGAGTACATTGAAACAATCTGTGAGGAGCCAACCCTCCCCACCGCAGACAGTTCCTTTGTTCTAGGCCAGTTACAGACCAAATTGTCCGACGCGGGCAACCTAAATGATATAGTAAGTGAAGAATACATCTTTTTTCATAGAAGCAACTACCTCTTGTCCGGAGACAACTTCTACTCAGGGCAGGGAACAGAGGAGCATCTACGGGAAGAGTATGGTTTGAGCAAAACGGACACAAAGTCTTTACTTAATAGTAAAGAGTCCATGCGCTACCGCTTAGTACCATCTCCCGGAGGTACACAGGCCTTCTTAGTGCACGCGGTCCCTTTCAGTGGAAGTTATGAGGATGGTGCAACCATAATTTTGCATTTGAACTCCTCAGGGTTTCTTGACTCCCTCAACATCCACAGCCAGACATCCGGCCGCTTTTCCGCAATAATTGATAAGGACAACACAATGCTCCTATCAGGCACACGTCCCTCACAGCGCATTATTCACCAGGGCTCCCGCGGCTCAGCCGCAAGCACAGAGTACGGCAAGGGTTCAGGGCGCATTGTTGCATCGGCTATTATGTCGGGTGAGTCAGACTGGGAATATGTTACCGGTATTCCCTACAGCGTCCTCATGGCCCCTATAAATAGGATTCTGCTCTACATATTTGCTTTTGCTCTCCTTGGAATCATGGCGGGTGTAATTGTGGCCTACTACTTTGCCAGAAAAAATTACTCCTCCCTTGACCACCTAATGAAACAGTTTATGGAGAGCCTCTCAATCTCCCGTAAGGAGGGGACAAGCTTCAGCGGACTTGAAATGATGCTTGAGGACCTCATTCGAGAGCGCAAGGATCTCTATACGTCATTTGAAAAGTATAGGGACGTAGCAAAGGATCACGTCCTGTTAAGAATACTGGGGGGTGGCCCCGCCAGTTTAACAGGACTCTACAGCTCACTAAAAGAACTAAACATTGACCTCTCTGGCAAACACTATACCCTGTTAGTCATATCTGTGGACGACTACAGCCACGCCTTTTTTGACGACGATAGCGTTGAAGACGAAAACATTCCCCAGCTTATTAACCTCATAATCTCAAACGTCGTTAGTGATCTGGCAAATAAGGAGTTCCCCACATACATAACCGAATTCATGGGGTTCTCAGTCTGCATCATGAACACAAAGGAGAATCCACCAAACGCAGAAGAAAAAATAAAATCTATGGCCAAATCAGCCATAGACTTTATCCGCCTAAACTTTGGTATAAGTCTATCTGCTATTGTTAGCAAGGAGTGTTCGGACCTAGATGACGTAAATACCACCCTAATGGAGACAATCAACTTCTTTGAGCTCTTTGATCACAGAAACGCCGTCTACATAACCTCGGAAAACAGTGACTCAGAAGATCAGACCGACACCCTACAGCAGCCGAAGGCGGACCTCTGGATTCAGGAAATCTGTACCTATATAGACCATAACTATACCGATAAAGCGCTCAATATATCCTACCTAGGTTACCGTTTTGAAATGAACCCCGCCTATGTGGGCAGACGCTTCAAGGAGGTTATGGGGTATGGCATCCTAGAATACATACACACAAAAAGAATAGGTGCCGCAAAGGATTTGATAGAGTCGGGCATCAGTTTAAAGGATGCTGCAGACAGGGTGGGCTTCTCCAACACATTGACCATGCGGAGAGTCTTTGAGAGGTACAAAATTCCCCTAAACTGACTACTTCACTCAGCGTGCACCGTACCTATCAAGGGCAACCTGCTGTATCCGGATGAGCTCTGTCAGTCCCATCTCTATGAGCTTGTCCATATATTCATCCCGTATGTTGATGTCCACAAGTCTCAGAATAATTTTTACTGTCATTTCAGTGACATAGCTTTCAATTTGGGGCATCCTTTTTTCATACTCCCGCCCTTCAGCTGAGGACAACGTTATTGGCGGCAACACATACTCTGCGTCCGCCTTGGTCCATATATTATTTATTGCGTCCATACCTTCGTCACTTACAAACTCCAGTTCCCGCCACCAGTAGTACCGGGTTGGGTGGTGTAGACTTACATAGCTCCGCATAGCCTCAAGAGGAGTACGCCCATCAGGATCATTATAAATTAGATCTGTAAATCTTGGTTTATCTTCTATATATTCGTAAGTCAATCCTTCGACACCAAAGTTTAGAATCATGGCTCCCTCATCTGAGTAGCCGTAGTCCATCCACCGCACTGCAGTAACTATATCTGTACAGGCTGTGGTTATTGATGTGTTTGCACTGGCAATATCGGGATTGTATCTACGGATATGAATTTTGTCCCCCTCATTAATTACGGGATATGGTACCCCTACCGTATGTACTGTGGGGTCAGCTATATTTACATTGAACTCCTCACCAAGCCCAATATTTGTATACATTGTGCCGCCTGCACCTACACCGTCCTGAAGACCGTTGAAATATGACGTATCCCTCTGGTTGTAAAAGGACGGATTTATTATGCCCTCATTGTACCAGCTACGCATTAAACTCAGGTACTCAAAGTAACCCTCTTCCGCTGGTCCAAAGTGGACTTTATTTCCAACTCTATAGAATGAACTGCCAACACCATAGGCGGACAGGATATTGCTGAAGTCATCTACACCGTTGTACCTCAACTTGTAGGGTGTCTCAGAACCCAAAACATCACGAAATGCGCGGAGCATCTCCTCCCATTCCCCTACTGTTGTGGGAATATCCAACCCGACCTTGTCCAGCCAGTCCTTTCTCACAACCGGACCAAACCATGGACCCTGTTCCGGATCATTGATCTGCCAGAATGCGGCGTAATATCCGTTGTCTGTTGTTGCGCTTCTAAGTCTTTGCTCATTTTTAACAATATTTGCCAAGTAGTTTGGGGCGTATTCCTCAATGTAAGTGTTCAGTGGTACAAAAATGCCATTTTCTATGGCAGCTTCTATTCCCCCGGGATATCCTTCACCAGGGTTATATACAAGGTCAGGCAGGTCCCTTGATACCATCATAAGCTTGTACTCGTTGTACTCATTACCGGCAGCGGGATGTATGAAGTTCACATGAACACCTGTCTGGCGCTCCATCTCACGAAAGGATACCGACGAGTTATAGTCCACCCCGCTTGAGGTCCTCATATACGGAAATGTAATCCAGTATGTAAACGTAACGGGTTCATCAACCAGAGGTGTGCCCGGAGCGCTATTGATTGGTTCCACATCTGGATCTGCGTCAGATTCTGATAAAAAACATCCACTCAGCATAGACGCCAAGAGAAGTAATAAAATTGTCAGTGCTATCAGTC
>CAZIVK010000220.1:0-3552 GCA_964542515.1 uncultured Oscillospiraceae bacterium
CAGTTATGTATCTCCGACTTACCCCCGCTGAGGATTGAAGCGGACAGTATTGGCAACACGCTGTTTTTTGCCCCCTGCACTTCGATATTCCCATAAAGCCGATTCCTTCCGCTGATCAAAAATGTCTCCATTTGTACTCCTCCGCATTCCCGCACCGGGAGTAAACCCGGATGCCGGTTGATTAAAGAGCTCACAGAACTCAAACCATATTATGCGGAATTGCAAAATTAGGTTAATTTCTCACAAGACCTATGACAACACTGTAAATTTTATCGGCGGAGTCAAGGACAGATGTCTCCTTCAGCTTTTCCGACATTTTTTCGAGTTTGTTGACATCTCCCAGAAGCTCTCTTGTCAAGTCAAAAAGATCTTTACCGTTACAGGCCTTTTCAAGCACAACAATAGCTCCTCCGGTCTTCTCCAGTGCACGTGCATTTTTTTCCTGGTGGTTTTCTGCAACATTGGGAGAAGGAACTACAATAGCGGGGGTACCTGAGGCTAGAACCTCACTGAGTGTAGATGCCCCTCCTCTGCATATTATGAGGTCTGCTGCTGCCATAACAGTCGGCATATCATAAATATACTCCCTCATGTCTATGTTGGGATGGCTCAAAAGGTCAATCCCCAGTTCCTTTAGGTGGTTCGGCATCCACTTCCAACCAAAACTCCCTGTGGCGTGTATGTGAAAGAACTCCGCCGGAGCAGCTACCTCAGCGGCCATGAAAGCAGCAATCTTCTTGTTCATCTCCCGGGCCCCAAGGGACCCCCAATAGGACACCACAAGAGGCATCCCCTCATAACCCAGTTGTTTCTTAGCATCCGCCTTTTTTGTAAAAATAAAATCTTCACGCACCGGGGTTCCTGTATATACAACTCTATCGGGGTGCTTGTATTCATTTTTTCCACCCTCAAACCCAACCATTATTTTGTCTGCCCTCCGTGATAAAAGGGATGTGGTAAGACCGGGTATGGCGTTAGATTCGTGAATAGCGGTGGGAATCTTCAGGAGCGATGCGGCATACACCGTAGGGAAACTAGCATATCCGCCAGTGCCAACAACAACGTCTGGCCCAAAGGATGACAGCAAGGACTTTGAGCGCCTGACTGAGCGTAGAATACCAAAAAGAGTGCCGACATTATTTTTTATATCCTTTGGCTTCAAGCTCCTTCTGAAGTTTGACACAGGTACGGTTTCAATGTTGAGGCCCTCCCTTTTTACCAGGGACTCCTCCATGCCACCATCTGCACCAAGGAAGAGGATGTCCGCCGACGGGTTTCTCTCCTTAACCAGTTTTGCTACTGCTATTGCGGGATTAATGTGGCCTCCGGTACCGCCGCAGGTAAACACTATTTTCAAGTGATCCCCTCCTTCAAAGTGCTGCTGTAATCTAGACTTTTGGTGTTCTGTTTTGTCTTGACACGCTTAGTATTATCCCCATCTCCACCAGCTGGATTACGAGTGACGTGCCTCCGTAGCTAAAGAATGGGAGGGACATACCGGTGACCGGTATGAAGTTTGTTACAACTGCTATATTGAGGAATGTTTGAAGTGCTAAAAGCGTAATAACTCCCGTAATAAGAAGGGATCCAAACCTATCTCTGGCGTGTATAGCCAGCCAATAGCCCCTTATGATTAGTAGCGAGAAAAGAAGTATTACTATACTGGCTCCCACGAGACCGAGTTCCTCACACACAATTGCAAAAACAAAGTCGTTATGCTGCTCGGGAAGGTATAGATGCTTCTGTCTGCTCTTTCCAAGCCCAACTCCAAAAAGTCCTCCGGAACCAACAGCATATAGGGACTGAATTATTTGGTAGCCGTCACCCCGGGGGTCTGAAAATGGGTCGATCCAGGAAGTTATTCTGCTAATTGAGTGAGCCATATTGGTGATAACAAAATATGCCCCACCGACTGCCAATGCTATGGCCCCTGTAAACCATCCCCAGTGCACACCACCGGCAAACATCAGCGCGCCCCCTACCGCCACAATTAGGATTGTTCCTGAAATGTGCGGCTGTAAAAGCATCAGTCCTGCAAAAAGTGCAAGGATTGAGATAAATGGAAGTATTCCATACCTAAAAGTCTTCATTTTGTCTTTAAAGCTGGCAATCATTGCAGAAAATGACATTATAATGGCAAGTTTGGCCACCTCCGAAGGTTGAAACCCAAAAGACCCTATGTATATCCACCTCTTTGCACCTCCGGCTGTTCTACCAATTAGCGGGACCAACAGCAGTAGTACTGTGGCTGACAGTAGTGCCAAAAGACTTAGACCTCGGAAAAGCTGATAGTTAATTCTAGATATAACCAGCATTATTACAACGCCGGCAAGTCCTATTAGGGACTGCTTTACAAAAAAGAATGCGGGGCTGTCCTCGGTGTAATATGCAGACGCATAGCTAGCGGAGAACATCATAATAAGACCCACGCTGAGTATAAGCAGCACTAAAAGCAGGAACGGAAGATCCATTGGTCCCTGCTTGCGGTCCTTTTTTTTCAACTGTGAGGAGTTGCCACTTTTGTCGTTCATATTATCCCCTTTATGCCACTACACATTGTACATTGCAAACAGAGCAGCTGTTGCTATCATGCAAAGTACCAGTGTCAAGCCTCCGAATACCAGACAGATTTTTTTTTCGCCCCAACCGCCCATTTCAAAGTGGTGATGGATTGGCGACATCCTGAAAATTCTCTTCCCATGACTAATCTTAAAGTACGATACCTGGAGCACAACCGAAAGTAACTCAATAATATATATAGCGCCCACAACCGGTAATATGAGTGGTAAGTTCAGAGAAAATGCCAGACCGCATACAAGGCCACCCAAAAATAGCGATCCGGTATCCCCCATGAAGATCTTTGCCGGGTTAAAGTTGTATATAAGAAACGCACAGAGAGCCCCTACCGCTGCCGCAGATACAATGCCCACTGCATATGATTTCATTATCCAGGCGGCAGTAGCAAAGAAAACCATTATAGGTAGAGTTACAGATGTGAGGAGTCCATCCACCCCATCGGTAAAATTCACAGCATTAACAATTCCAACAATAAATAGCACGGATAAGATCATATAACCCACCCAGGGGAGCCTAAGCGTTACATTAATGAAAGGTATATACAGGTTTGGTGTCACTACACCGTAAATTCTAAGCAGGCTAATAAAAACAAGTGCTGCCGCAAACTGAAGTATCAACTTCTGTATAGCAGTTAGGCCAAGATTGCGTTTATTTGCAAACTTTACATAGTCATCTAAAAATCCTATCAAACCAAAACTTAGAGCAAAAAGAAGTATTGCTAAATGTAGTCCATTCCTCTCTCTAAGCAGAGCTATTCCAAGAATCAGGGACGCTAAAAATATTCCTACTATAAACATTGCGCCACCCATTGTGGGGGTACCCTGTTTAGACATATGCCACTTTGGTCCAATTTCTAGTATGCTTTGGCCAATTTTCTTCCTTTTCATAAAGGGCACAAAAAACTTTCCGGTCGCAGAGGTGGCCACAAAAGCAATAAGTGCCGAAGCTGCAAGATCCATCAGTTGCATTTTGACT
>CAZIVK010000221.1:0-3545 GCA_964542515.1 uncultured Oscillospiraceae bacterium
GTGGGCGGGGGGGGGGAGGGCGGGGGGACGGGGGGCGGCACGTGTGACAGGGGGGGCGACCGCAGGAGCACGTCCGTGAGCGGCTTGAATCATATCACACCTACAGTAGTTATATGCAAATACAGCGCAACCTACAGGGGCTATACCTATAGTGCTACCCTCTATGCCGAGATCATCAATAGCTTCCGCCACAAGACGGTGTACTATACCATGCGTACAACCCGGGCAGTAGTGCAATTCTGCATCTGTCAGAGCATGTGGTTTTTCAAAAACAATCATTTTTCAATACCTCCGATTTCATCGGCCTCACGAATTTTGGCGAGAACCTCATCCGGTGTCATTACCATGCCTCCGGTCCTGTTGCAAAGGAGGACAGGGCGCATGCAGCGTGTTGCCAGCTCAACGTCCTCTATCATCTGTCCCATAGAGAGTTCAACTGTAACAAATGCTTTTACACGCTCAGCTGTCTGCCGCAAAATAGATTTAGGGAAAGGCCACAGGGTTATGGGGCGGATAAGTCCGACCTTAATACCCTCTGCACGTGCCATATCTACTGCGTTCTTTGATACCCTGGCTGGGGCACCGTACGCAACTATGCATATTTCACCATCCTCTGTGAGGTATTCCTCATACATCACTTCATTTTCTGTGACCACTTCATACTTAGCGTAGCGGTCATAGTTGAACTGCTCAAGTTCATCAGGTTTTAAGAATAGCGAGTTGATAATATTGGGTTCACGTTCACAATTTGTTCCGGTAGTGGCCCAAGGTTTGTTGTACTGAGTTACTTCACCCATATCAAGGTTTACCGGTTCCATCATCTGGCCTAGAATGCCGTCCGCAAGTATCATGGATGTCATGCGGTATTTATCTGCAAGATCAAAACCCTTGAATGTAAGAGAGAACATCTCCTGAACTGAGGCGGGAGCCAAAACAATCATTCTAAAGTCTCCGTGTCCGGCGGATCTAGTGGCCTGGAAGTAGTCCGACTGTGACGGCTGAATTCCACCGAGGCCCGGTCCCCCACGCTGTACATTAACTACCAGTGCAGGCAAATCACATCCGGCAAGGTAGGAGAGCCCTTCACTTTTAAGTGCGATTCCGGGGCTGGAACTTGAGGTCATAACGCGCTTACCGGCAGAGGACACGCCTATGACCATGTTGATAGCAGCAATTTCACTTTCTGCCTGTAGAAAAACGCCTCCGTCAAGCTTTGGCATACGCTTTGACATGTGGGCGGCTATTTCTGTTTGAGGTGTAATTGGGTAACCGAGGTAATGGCGGCAGCCAGCCATTATGGCCGCTTCAGCTATGGCTTCGTTGCCCTTCATAAGTACTTTTTCAGACATAGTTTTCACTCCCTATTTCTCTACGGTAATAACGCAGTCGGGGCAGATAACGGCACAGAAAGCACAGGCAATACATTTTTCTTGGTCTGTAATTTCTGCGGGGTAATAGCCGCGAGCATTAATTTTCTCTGTGGACAAGCGGAGAATATGCTTTGGACAAACTGTTACACATAGGTTGCAACCTTTACATCTGTCTGTTTCAAATGTTACCTTTGGCACTTTATGCTCCTTCTCAACGACATCTATCATGTTTTGTAGGGCAGGTCCGGTCGTTGGCGGACAGAATTTTTATATTACAAAACCCAGAGGGCCTTGTTATAGAGATTAATGGGTAGCAGATTTTCTATATGCCCTTCCAGACTTTCAGCCACACCCTTTTTAGCGGATGTGAATTTTATGGGTAGACCAGTCATTTGGGATACCTCCTCCGCAAACCCTAAAGAGTCCAGTACAGTAGCGGGCTGTGTAAACTCACCCAAGTTTGAGTTGTTTACAATGGCAGTGAAAGGAATTTTAGATGCTAGTTCTATTTCCCTCATAATGTCAACAGCACTGCCACTGTCAGGAGTCATAACGCGATACTTGTTAATTACAAACAGCATCTCAAAGTTATTCTCCTCCAAAATCATGTCAGAATAACGTCCGAGGGCTAGAGCTCCTCTGTCATCCCCTCCAATATCTGCTACGGCGTGGGAGGACTTGTCATTTACTATGGCGTAGGCTTCAGCAGGGAGTGCTGGGACATCTACATTGGTGTTTGCATATTTTGATGATATGAACCGTATACCTGCGGCGTTTAGCGTTGCTTCACTGTCCTTGGTACGGAAGTATGGGTTTACTATGTCCAAGTCAGCAATTAATACTTTTTCAAAATTCTGCTTTAGCAAAAGAGCGTAGTTTACGGCAAGGTTAGTCTTTCCGCTGCCGTAGTGACCGGCAAAAAGCGTAATTCTTTTTGTATCCATAGCACCCCACCGTTCTAAAGTATAATAAAAAGTATTATAACACACTATCGTGTTATCACGCAATGAAAAAATATTACAAAAACTGCCCGAGAAATGCAGGTTTATTGCCACATTTCTCAGGCAGAAATTATTAACTTTTTTCTTATGCTGCTGCTACAGGCGGTGCAACTATAGCTTTTGTTTTCCAGCTGCCCCTTAGGTAGTACACAATTATTAGTATACAACTGAAGGCCATAGATATTGCCATAGCATAGAATAGACCTATATAGTCATTTGGTTTGACTGCCAAGAAGTATGCAATTGGGATTCTCGTGAGATTTCCCAAAAGTCCTGTAATCATAGGGGCCACGGCGGCACCAGCTCCACGCATAGCACCAGCAAGAGTGTGGTCTATGCCCATGAAGATATACACAAAGGCCAGAATCTGTATACCCTGCTTACCTATGCCGAGCACAACAGTATTGTCCGTAAAGACACGCATGATGTGTTCTCCAAAGTAATATAGGATAATACCCATAGAAACTGCCAGAATGGCTACAATCAAGACAGAGGCATGGATCCCATGCTTTGCGCGTTCAACCTTACCGGCACCTACATTTTGTCCAACGAACGTAGTAAGTGCCATTCCAAAGCCCATCATTGGGAGTATAACAAACCCATCAGTCCTCATTACAATGCTGTTGGCGGCAATAAAATCAGATCCAAAACCGTTGGAAAATGTCTGAATAATCATACTACCAAGTGACATAGCCATCATCTGGATACCACTGGGCAGTCCAAGGCGGATTATGGTCTTTGCGGCCTGGCCATCCAGACCAAGTTGACGGAAGTCAAACCTGACTCCGTACCCCCCACGGGCAAGGCGCCTATACACAAGAATAGCAGAGATGAACTGAGCAATGATGGTAGCAACGGCGGCACCGGCAACACCCCAATGGAGCACCACAACAAACAACAAGTCAAGACTAATGTTCATTACACTACTCAGAATAAGAAAGTACAGGGGCCATTTTGAATCACCCATACCGCGGAGTATACCTCCGCCAATGGAGTAGACCATTCCGCCGAGCATTCCGGCAAAAATAATCATTAGATAGGCAGCGGAGTCGTCAAAAATGTTTTCTGGAGTACCCATCAGTGACAGTATACTTTTACTGAAGACAACTCCAAGAACTGTTATAGCTCCTCCAACAATTAAAGTCAGTGTAAATGTAGTATTTACAGCTTTCTT
>CAZIVK010000222.1:0-3532 GCA_964542515.1 uncultured Oscillospiraceae bacterium
GGATCCGCCATATAAAACCAAAATACTGGGTTATGATCCTGGCAGTGGTGTTGGTAGTATTTATTGCTGTGATGCCAAAGCGCTTCTGGACCTACTTGGCTTCAACAACGCAAGGCCACACGCTTGAGCTCTCCATGCTTCTGCTTTTTAGCGTTCTATCTGTTTCCCTTATTTGGAAAAATGGTCAAAAGCTTGACGCAGCTGTATTTCGTTTCTTCAACATACATGGACGGGTCTTTCCGTGGCTCGATAACATTATGCGCATATCAACAGAGCTTGGAAACTCATTTGTAACGGGAGCGGTTGCACTCTTTTTGTACGTTCATGTAGGTAGCTCAGTTGCCTATGCTTTTGTTTTTGGTTCCCTACTTCTTTGGTTTGTAGTGGAGTCTATAAAGGCAGTTTTGCGCAGAGACCGCCCCTTCTCCAAGCTAAAAGATGTTCGTGTCGTAGGAGAGAAAGCCAGGGGAAAATCCTTTCCAAGCGGCCACACCTCACAGGCCTTTTTTACCGCAACACTGCTACTGCAGTATGTAGATGGTGGAATGCCCACTTATGCCCTTGTATACGCTATTGCCACTTTTGTTGGACTCACTCGTATGTACCTTGGAATGCACTATCCGCGCGATGTATTAGGAGGTATGATTTTGGGTTCCTTCTGGGGTGTGATTGGCATGACAATGACCTATTAGGTTATTTACCCCAAATTCGGTTCAGGTAGTAGCAAACCCTACATCCGTTCATCTCGAGCTGTCTGTCGAATATGCCGTCAGGGCCAAGCTTTCTCATGAGGCAAAAACAACCTCTACCGCCGTTGAGCTCCAAATGCTTTTCAAAACCCGCAGCTATCAATGCACCAGACACAAACTCCATATTAGGGCTACGCCGCGCATAGACAGGCTTACCGTCTTTATTACTTATAGATGCTCTGCGGTCCTCGTACGGGACGTAGAACTCCTCGCCTTCATTTTCGTGACCATCGAGAATATACTTCAGTGTCTCATAGTATTTGTCTACGTAGTTAGCGTCGTGAATCCCATTGCCAGCGCAGAGCAGATCATAGGAGTCCCTAAACGACATCCATCGCTTCACATTTCGAAAGGAGTGCTCAACTGAGATTCTACTGTCAAAGAAGTTACCGTTTAGCTCATCCCCACAGAATAGGATGCGGGCCTTGCGATCCAGGAACTGAAGGGAGCCGCTGCAGTGTTCTTCAATATTGTAGACCTCGAGCTCACGGCCATTTAAGTTTATGACATCCCCGTCCTTTAGAAAAACAACCGGATAATCATCGGGGATATCAATGTCTTCAAAACCACCAAAAGCCCGGCATCTACCTTCATAGCATTTCTCAGACATGTAGACAACATCAAACTGATAGTTATTTAAGGTATGATCAAAGTGATTGTGGGTATTAAAAAGACGATACAAAGGCCTATCCGACAGTGTCTGACAGAATGCGCGTATATTTCCGGCACCCATGCCGCTGTCAATGACTATAGTTTCGTCATCGCCCTCTATCACGTAGGTATAGTCGCCGTCGCTGAGCACCTGCCATGTTCCGGGAGCTATTAATTTGGACTTGAAGTAAGGCTCATCCTTTGGCTGAATGTTGCCCTCCTCATCTTCCACCAGTATATCGTGAAACTTTGATAGATCCAAAGGACCCATATTCTTTTTCCAGCGCATTAATATATCCTCCTAAATTATTGATAATCTGAAATCTGTACTACCAGCAGCCAATCGCCATCAGAAGGTCTCGTTGGGGTCTGCCACCTTCCATTCTCAGGAAGGACCTTAGCATGCAAGCTGTACTCACCGCTTCTCGGGTCAAACCATTTTATAGTATATTCTTTATCTTTGAGCCCCGTCAGTGTACATCCACCTCTTGCATTAGCACCAAAGTAAACCACAGCATGTGACATATCCTCATTTGCTGAGACCATCGGGGCAAACATCCCGAAAAGATTCTCATCAGCAAATGTGATATCAGTTATTACTTCGGTTTCCGGACTGAGCTCCCAAAAACGTTCGTTTTCATAGAAATTCCGCATATAACCCATTTGTACAGCGCCTTCTCTGTCGATGGCCTCATACCAAGTAATTCCAAATTTATTAAAGATATTAAATGGACTTGGTGTTTCTGGTTTTTCCCACACATGATCCCAGATTCCCTGTGCTCCATATGTATAACCGCAACCGCCCAGCTGGATGGACATATATGCTACACGGCGTAGCATATCAGAGGTGCAGATACGGGTACCGAGCTCCTCAAGTGTAGAACAAAACTCGTAGAGAGATTCACCCTCTATAAAGGGCTTTGACGGATAGAGCTTGCGGTGCTCACGGAAGTGCTTTGCACTGATTGGGAAGTCTCCATGTCCGGCCTGGTTAAGCGTGAAGTCAAACCAATCTTCATCTTGATAGTAGCCGGCGAATGGTCTCTCGTTAGTGTAGTGGGCAGTCTGAATTGTGTCATATCCATCGATGCTCTCAACATATTTTGCTACCTCGCGCCAACCATCTATACTTTGTTGACGGTTTTCCCCACCTTGATACCCGGCAACTTCTCCAGCAAGTGTCCATGCCATGGGCAGCGCACCGTAGCGGGCAACAATATACCTGGCTAAATTCTTTTGAAGTTGGAGTTTACCGATAACAGATCCTGCCCAAGCAAAACCCAGCGCATTAACAAAGCCCAGGTCGGCGAGATAATTCATTCTTCGGTCGAGCTCATTCTGATAAAATTCTACATTTGGTAACAGCCCGGGTTCTTCACCGTCCCAATAACGGGATTTTTCCCCGTTCCGTCCACCTTCACTACGCAAATTTGTTTGGTAAACATTGTACCCCTGTTCAGCGCGTCTATCAGCCATTCCCTTAAACATACTGTCCATCTTAGGGTGATTGGACTCATCCCATCTCTCATTGAAAGCAAAGCCCCAGTGAGTATCTCCTAACCAGAAAAATGGTGTTCCATCGGCATGAGTAAGGTATTGTCCCGATGAATGTACCTTAAGGAAACCGTGTCTATAAATATCGAGATCTCCTTTATATATGACGCACTCTAGCTCACCCACTACTCCAGATAAGCCAGTTTCAGCGGGGGCAGAAAGCTCCCATTTCCATAAACCAATTTCAGTCGGCGCAAAGGATACCTTATAGTTATTTCCGCCATCCCAGAACGCCTCCCTTTTAATTTTTCTTCCTGATGGGCCAATGAATTCTGCAGAAATACTTACATCAAGAAAAGGATTTTGGTACGTATGATTGCTTTCAAACGACAGGATTGTTGCACGCCACTGATCTACTTTTATTTTTTGATTGTCCATAATGCTCCCCTTCACTAAACATGTTAAGTTATATTATATATGGCATTATACTATTGCTTATGCAACAAGTCAATATTTAAAGAGCTTTTGGAGCAGTATATGTATAATTTAATGTCTGTTAAGTAAATTTTTAATTAATTGATAAAATCGGGTAGGAGGCTACCCATTAATTGAGTAGCCGACCTCCCACACCACCTAGC
>CAZIVK010000223.1:0-3525 GCA_964542515.1 uncultured Oscillospiraceae bacterium
GGCTGGAAACTCTCTCAGTCAAAACGTAGGAGTTAAGCACCTTCTAACCATCAAGACCGTGGCCGAGAGGAGAGAAAATATGCTTTGGTTCAGAACACCCCCGAAGGTTTACCTCAAAAAAGGTTGTCTCAGCCTTGCTCTAGACGAACTCGGAACCATAATGGGCAAGAAAAGAGCATTTGTAGTCACAGACAACTTCCTATATAATAATGGTTATACAAGAGCTATCACAGATAAGCTCGACGCTATGGGCATACAACACACCACATTCTTCAATGTAGAGCCAGATCCAACCCTCGCTTGTGCCAAAGAGGGCGCAGACCAAATGAGAGCATTTAAGCCGGATACCATAATAGCTGTGGGCGGAGGCTCCCCAATGGACGCTGCAAAAATCATGTGGGTAATGTACGAGCATCCGGAAGCAGACTTCATGGATATGGCCATGCGCTTTTCAGATATCCGCAAGAGAATCTACACATTCCCCAAGATGGGTGAAAAGGCATACTTTGTTGCCATCCCAACAACAGCAGGTACAGGAAGTGAAGTAACCCCATTTGCAGTTATCACAGACGAGCAAACCGGTGTAAAGTACCCTCTCGCTGACTATGAGCTTATGCCCCACATGGCAATAGTGGACGCCGACCTCATGATGGACGCCCCCAAAGGACTGACAAGTGCTTCAGGTATAGACGCAGTCACCCACGCTATTGAAGCTATAGCATCCATGCTCGCAACAGACTACACAGACAGTCTAGCACTTAGATCACTCAAGATGGTATTTGAGTACCTGCCCCGTGCATACGATAACGGTCCAAACGACCCCGCAGCTCGTGAAAAAATGGCCAACGCCGCAACCATGGCCGGTATGGCATTTGCCAATGCATTTCTCGGAATCTGTCACTCCATGGCCCACAAGCTCGGAGCATTTTTCCACCTCCCCCATGGTGTCGCCAACGCCCTTATGATAAATGAAGTCATTAGATTCAACGCATCCGAAACACCAACCAAAATGGGTACATTCTCCCAATATGATCACCCCCACACCCTAGCACGCTACGCAGAAATTGCAGACTACCTCGGCCTTAAAGGCAAGACCAATGAAGAAAAGCTTGAGAACCTCATAGCAGCAATAGATGACCTCAAGGCAAAGATAGGAATCAAAAAGACCATCAGAGACTACGGCATAGACGAGAAGGAATTCCTGAGCAAACTAGACGATATAGTTGAACAGGCCTTTGATGACCAGTGCACCGGCGCAAATCCACGCTACCCACTGATGAGCGAGCTAAAACAGCTCTACCTGAACGCATACTACGGCAAGTAAAGAAGCAGATCCACAATAAAATATAAGGGAGGACTCTACAATGAATTTTGAACAGGTGTTAGCAGTCAGACCGGCAAAGACCATATACCGGGACAAAGGCAGAACCATCAAGCTCTTTGATAGCGAATACTCCAAATCAGACATCCTCAACGAGGCCCTCAACCAAGCCCGCGTAGAGGAGACCGGACTGGATATTCCCAAAATCCTTGAAGTCACCAAGATAGACGGCAAATGGGCAATAATATCCGAGTTCATAGAAGGTAAGACCCTATCCCAACTTATGGCAGAGGAACCCGAGCGCTTAGATGAATACCTAGAGCTGTTTGTAGACCTTCAGATGAAAGTGCACTCAAAAAGAGCACTCCTCCTCAACGGCCTAAAAACAAAGATGAACAGAAAGATATCTCAGGCAAAGCTCGATGCCACAACCAGATACGACCTGCACACCCGCCTCGAATCCCTACCAAAGCACAACAAAGTATGCCACGGTGACTTCAACCCCAGCAACATCATCATCACTCCCGAAGGCGTTCCCTTCATCATAGACTGGTCCCACGCCACCCAAGGAAACGCCTCCGCCGACGTCGCCAGAACCTACCTGCTATTCTGCCTCGAAGGAAACAAAGAAACCGCAGAAAAATACATCACCCTCTTCAGCAAAAAAAGCGATACCGCCAGACAATACATCCAAAAATGGCTCCCAATCGTCGCCGCCTCACAATCCGTAAAAGGTAAACCCGAAGAGCGCGAATTCCTCCTCTCCTGGGTAGACGTAGTTGAATACCAATAAGCAAACAATATAACACAAAGAGACCTCCAACTGTAAATCTAACTTACAGTTGGAGGTCTTTCATTGCTTTTTCTCCGTTTCATATATGATTTCTAATGTATTGTTTGGCGTAATCTTCAAGTCTTCTTCTTGTATGTTGACGAAATAAATGCCATCAACAATCAAAACGTACGAGCCATCTTCATACGCCACGATATAAGAATTTTCTGGAGTTACAAAAAGTTGATTGGGGATTTCGTCTTGCGGGGAACTGTGCGGTTGTATAACAAATGAGTAAGACAAAAGTATAATAACAACTATGGTTGCAACGAGGGAAGTAGTGAAATCTAACCAATTGTACAACCCAACACTACAAGTTGGACACGAAACACTACATTTTGAACAGAGGCTATTGACGCTAATATTTTCATGTGGTATTTTAACTATGGAATAATAAAATAATGCGGAGGTAATAGATAGTATGTCAATTCTGCCGGTAATTACAGTTCTTTTACAAGGGGCAGCACAACTCAGCAAAGCCGTAGCTCTGTCCACACTTAAGTGGGATTGCGTTTTTATCCTTCATCAACCTCAGGAACCCAAGGAGCTTCAAGAATACCGGAAATCATAATGTATCAGTTTATTTCGAAGAAGCTCGCAGTGAGCATGATGAAGCACGGTATTATCATTGAAAAGGAATTTATCATCTACGCTTATGGATTGGAGATATTCTTATCAATCACGGTAACGACTGTAACTGCATTAACCCTATCACTTCTTTTCAACAGACTTATTGAAGGAACAGTCATGCTTGTATCTTTTGCGTTTCTCAGAACCTATGTTGGTGGATACCATACCTCCAGTCACGCAAAGTGCTACATATATTCCACAGCATACACCGTGGTCTTCTTCCTTATCACACATATTGTATCAGATTCACTTTTCTTGATCCTAAGTATTGTTTTCACCATCCTAGGGGCAACAATAAATGCATCGCTGTCACCGGTTGAAACACCACAAAAGCCCATCAACCACACGGACAAAGTTAAATTCCGCAGGATAAGCCTATCTATCCTAGCTGCCGAAGTCATCATTTTTACCTGTTTAGCACTTTTGAGCTTCCATAGATTAGGCTTCAGCATAAGCTGCGCTATAATGCAATCAGCATTTTTATCTGTGATATTGAGAAAGAGTGAACTGCGAGTGACTTTCCATGGAAGTTGAGTCCGTGATGGGTTTGTAACACTACAAAAGCCAATCAATCACAACAGGATAAGCCTAACTATCTTAGCTACCGAAGTTATTATCAATCTGTTCAACACTTTTAAGTTTCCATAGATTAGTGTTACAGCTACATTGAAATGCCCAATTGCTACTGAGATTGCTTGTCTGCGAATAGTCGTGTACAATAGCAAAAATAGGTTAATAAAAA
>CAZIVK010000224.1:0-3517 GCA_964542515.1 uncultured Oscillospiraceae bacterium
ATGCGCTCTTACAAACTGTCAAAAGAGGATATGGTAGAAGTCCAAAAAAGAATCTACGACCAAAAACAAGCCGCATTATCTGAATAATCAAAAGATTTTCAAGAGGCAGCCCAGAAATGGACTGCCTTTTAATAATGCTTGTTACAAAATATGCGGCATTATTATTTTCATTCTCTTACAAAAAGGGTATCACCTATTTTTATTAGCCACGAACCATCTTCTTGTTTAAAGCCAGATACTACAAGCTCATATCCAGGAGCTTCATATCCGGTTTCCAGTGTATATGTGTTGTTGTCAAACAAATCCTTACTTACTTCCAGAATTTGATTGTACTGATTAACATTCTCTGTATATAGGTAGTCTGATAAAAGAATAGCTTTCTTTAGATTGTCCGGAATATCAACATCAAAAAAAGATATAACACTTTTGGCTGCAATACCTTTGCGCGTACTGATTGACAAATGTGATAGGTCTATCAGTCCGTTATCAACACTCATAGCAAATGGAAGAGAGTTGGGTAAATAAGAATCTGTCAAGAATACCAGGTAATAACTGCCTTCTATCATGGGATAAGCACCTTCATTGTATATCAAATGCCCTTCCTTTGTTAAAATGCAATGTTCACCCATCTCAAACGAATCTGAATAGTTCTTATTGTTCTTGAAATATTTCATAGCTTTTACTTCACGGGTAGAATACATAGCATAATATGCATTTCCTGTTACTTCATCTCCTACTATACTACTATCCTCCGCAGAGAGTTGATTAACCGGTGTAACTATTGCTACTGTATCAGCACGTTCAAACAGCTGGTCAAAGTCAAACTGAACATAATCACTCATACCAGCCTGTTTTGAATTAGGATAATACCGTCTCACAAGTTCCTCCATAGAACTAGCAGCAGGTTTCCTATTTCTCAAGCTCAAACCTATTCCTATAAATATACAAAGAACTGCTATGACGACCATATGAACTGCGTATTTCCTCATATGGATCTCTCCTTTCACTCGAATAGATTTTCCCTTTTCTTTTTCCCAATGATAATTTTACACTAAGTAAGACCGTTAGTAAATGTAATCATTCTGTTTGGCAAAACAATCCTTGACAGATTTTGAATTATGCGGCTTTTTTCGGTAAAAATAGATGTGATATCTAAATTCTTTTTAGGAGGTCACTATGTCGTCAAAAAGAGTTGGACAGAGCACGATCATGTTTCAGAATCCGCCGGCAATCATTGGGTATTCCAGTGTTGTAGGCAAAAAGGAGGGTGAAGGTCCTCTATCTGATACATTTGACTATATTAATACGGATACAACCTTTGGGGAGAGCTCATGGGAGAAGGCTGAGAGCAGGATGCAGAAGGATGCTCTTACAATAGCAGCACAGAAAGCAGGAATTCCTATCAGTAGTTTGGAGTATCTGTTTGCGGGTGACCTGATAAACCAGTGTACCTCCTCCTCATTTGGGCTCAGAGAGTTTGGTGTGCCGCTTGTGGGAATCTTTGGGGCCTGCTCCACAATGGCGGAGGGTCTTGGGCTTGCTGCTGTAATGATTGATGGTTCCTTTTCATCTCTCTGTGCTGCTATAACCTCTTCACATTTTTGCTCTGCTGAGAGGCAGTTCCGTACACCTTTGGAGTATGGATCTCAGAGGACTCCTACGACGCAATGGACGGTAACGGGGTCGGGCGCTGCAATACTGTCCAATACAGGGGTAGGTCCATTTATCACACATTATACTGTCGGAAAGATTGTGGATCTAGGAGTAAAGGATCAGAACAATATGGGAGCTGCAATGGCACCGGCTGCACACTCCACGCTATCTGCATTTTTTGAGGATACAAAGACATCGCCCTCGGACTATGACTTGATAGTGACCGGGGATCTTGGCAAATACGGTCACGAGCTTGTGACAGATCTGTTGCGGACAGACGGTATACGGTTTACAGGGAACTTCAACGACTGTGGACTGATGGTGTTTGATCTGGAAAAACAGGACGTCCATGGGGGAGGCTCCGGTTGTGGGTGCTCAGCTGTGACGCTCTGCGGAAAGATATTGAACTCGATGAAGTCCGGGCTTCTAAACAAGGTTATATTTGCGGGGACAGGTGCACTTCTAAGCCCAATGACTACGATGCAAGGGGAAAGCGTACCTGGGATCTGCCACTTAGTTTGTATTTCCACTTCTAAGGAGGGATGACAGATGGACTATTTAAAAGCTTTCCTTGTTGGTGGACTTATATGTGTCATAGGTCAAATATTGATTGATAAAACCAAATTGACACCAGCAAGGATATTGACATCTTTTGTTGTACTCGGAATATTCCTCACTGCAATTGGCGTGTATGAACCTATAGTTGAGTGGGGTGGCGCAGGTGCTACTGTACCCTTAACAGGTTTTGGTTATGTAATAGCAAAAGGTATGGAAAAGGCAGTTGAGGAGAAAGGGCTGCTAGGTGTAATGACAGGCGGTCTAACTTCCGCTGCTGCAGGAATTGGTGCAGCAATATTCTTTGGATTTCTGGCTGCTATATTCTCAAAATCAGCGGATAAGTCTTAACTTATCCGCTGATTTTAAGGGGAAGGATGTATCCAATGAGTGAAGCGTACCTTACAACTAAACGCCGGAGACGGGTTCGATTGATTTATAACCCACTTTCAGGTGCTGCAAAGAACTCTCCTGAAATTCTAACGGACATCATCCGTCAGCTACAGGCGTGGAAACTTCCACCAGAAGTATACTTGCTCGGTCCGGACTCAAATATCCCAGCCATGGTCAGCCAAACACTTTCCCATGGTATCAGTATGTTTGTTGTCTGTGGAGGAGATGGAACAATCTCGGCCGTGGCAACAGCGCTTTCCGGCCTGCCGGTAACACTGGGCATCATTCCAACCGGAACACAGAATAATATTGCTTTGAGTCTCCAAATTCCTACTGATATTCCAGCCGCCATCTCTGTCCTGCGCACAGGCCAACGTGTAAAAATTGACCTCGGTGTAGTTACTTTCCAGCAGACACAGTCCTACTTCCTAGAAGTATGCTCCATTGGCCTTACGTCCTCAATTTTTGAAGCAGCTGACGAGATACAGCACGGCAACCTTGGCAAAATCAGTGACTTTGTGTCCACTTTGATAACATCAGCTCCCTCTGAATTCAAAATGTTGATAAATGAAAAGCATCTTCTGACCAGTACCGGGCACGTCCTTGCAGTGACAAACATGCCATATACCGCGCGCAACTTTCAGATTGGAAACCTCAAAGCATTTCAGGATGGTCATCTGGATGTTTTGTTCTTAGGGGAAATTTCAAAGCTAAAGATGCTGGGATATGCAATCAATAAGCACACTTTGCAGGAACTGGATGACCCCCGTATCCAAAGCTTCATAGCGCGGAGCATCAGTATAGAGACTGACCCACCAATGACTGTTATGGTGGATGGGAAGATTCTCGGAGAGGGGCCGGTGAGCCTTTCAATTAAAAGAAAAGCATTGGATGTGATGACAAAATGCTCCAACGG
>CAZIVK010000225.1:0-2374 GCA_964542515.1 uncultured Oscillospiraceae bacterium
GCGGTTGTGATGGCATTGAAGCCCCAAAACCAGGGGAAGGTTGAGAGGAGAATAAAGTTTAGTGAGTTTTTTACGGGCCTGGGTAGGGCAGCTGCCTGGGTGTCCGACTGGGGGTCATCCTCCGTGACGCCCAAGTCCTTGGACTCACGCACCATGTCCTCACGGAGTTTGTTTTCCTTAACTTTAACAAAGAGAAATCCGATACTGATGAGCATGATTGCGGCTACAACTGCGTAGATTGGGAGATAGTTTGGATGCGCCACTTTGGGGACCATGAAAGCTATGAGTCCCAAGGATATGATTCCACCAACCGCGCCCATGAGGTTTATGATGGCATTACCTTTTGAACGGAGGGGCTTTGGTGTGACATCAGGCATTAGGGCAACAGCAGGGGAGCGGTATGTACTCATTGTTATGAGGACGAGACCCAAAACACTGAAAAACAGATAAAAGTTTTTTGCCTGATCCGCTATAGGGATAACAATCATTAGTAATGCAGAGGCAGCTGTACCAAAGACAATATATGGCATTCTGCGGCCAAAGCGTGTACGAGTTTTGTCTGAGAGAGAACCAAAGATGGGCAATAGGACAAGTGCTAGTACGTTGTCCATGGCCATTATTACACCGGCTACAGTGTCACTAACAACGAAGGTGTTTTTCAAAATCAGAGGTACAATGCTGTCATACAGCTGCCAAAATGCGCAGATGGACATAAAGGCAAGGCCCACTAACATGGTTCTTTTGTTGTTCAATTTCATTTTGGATCACTCTCTTTCAAAAGCCCTAGGGCAGTTTTAGGTACATCAGTAATAATGGCATCTACGCCTAAGGCTATAGCAGCAGAGATGTGTTCAGAGTTATTGATGGTCCATGGATGGATCTTTATACCGAGGGCTTTACAACCCTGCACAACTCCTGGGGAGATGAGTGTGGGGTAGAAGGGATGGATAGCGTCAGCCCCTATCCTTGCTGCATAGAGCTGTGGGTCAACAAGTGCCTCCGAGTAAAGAAGGCCAATTTTTACGGAGGGGTCCAAGCTTTTGAGAGCCATAAGACTGTAGTGGTTGAAGGAGGAGTAGAGAACACGTGAGCTGATGCCATGTCTATTGACTATCTCCATGACCTTTTTTTCTATGCCTTCATACAGTACAACACCTGACTTGATCTCCACATTTATAGAAAGCGAGGTAGGGGCAATAAGTTCACAGACCTCACTAAGCGTGGGGATTTCAGCGGGAGAAAAAGAGGGGAACCCTTTTGAGAAGTCGAGTGTGCGGAGCTCGGCCAAAGTCATGTCTACAATGCGTCCTGTTCCGTTTGAGACCCTGTCAACGGTTTCATCATGTGCTACAACAACTTCACCGTCCTTTGTGAGGTGGACATCCAGTTCAATGCCGTCAGCACCCTGACTAATGGCGAGGCGGAAGGCCTCCATGGTATTTTCAGGTGCTTCTGTGCGGCTGCCCCTGTGGGCCCAGATCAATGGTAACATAGAACTCCTCCGATTCATTTCAAATTTTAGTTTATATATCTAATGTAATTATAGCATATAGCAGGTAATAATCGACATCTTTTTTCGGGGACATCCGTTATAATTGAGCTTGAAAAGAAAAAGGGGTGATGGCGTTGCGTGTGGTTTACATAGATGCACTTTTTATTACAAACTTAATTGTGAACTACCTCCTGTTACTTGCATCGGGCATATTCTCAGGTCTTCCAATGAACAGGGTGAGACTGTTTGTGTCCGCACTTCTAGGCGCAGGCTACGCAACAGTATATTACTTTATGGAGTCGGGTAGTTCTGCTACGGCGCTCAGTGCTTCTCTATCCGGTCTGGCAATGATTCTGGTGGCATTTGGATATTCAGACAGTCGAACCTTTTTTAAGAGAGTGGTCATCTTTTTTGTGGTATCCCTATTCTTTGGTGGGGGTGTTATGGCTCTCTATACCGCTTATGGCGGGGCAGGTATAGACATAAAGGGTTTGCTTGTTGCGACATTTATCTGCTACGGTGTCATTACCTTGTTCTTTAAAGGGAGTGCGCGGCACGGTGGCTATGGAGGGGAGATGGTTAATGTAACAGCAGGACTGGGGAGCAAAGAGGTAAGCTTTACAGCACTTTTGGATTCTGGCAATTCACTGAGAGATCCCATAACTAACTCTACTGTCATGGTGGCGGAGCTGGTAGCCGTTAGGAGACTTTTTGAACAGCAAGTGGTTACTCTTCTCGATGGCGATGCATTGAAGAACCCCACATCAGCTTTGGCCGACCTGTCACTCTTGGGGTTATCAACAGGGTTTAGGCTCATTCCATACCGGGCGTTAGGCATTGAGCAGGGGCTTTTACTGGTATTTAGACCTGACAGACTCCTAG
>CAZIVK010000225.1:2384-3498 GCA_964542515.1 uncultured Oscillospiraceae bacterium
CCCGATATTGTTCTGGTGGATGGAGTGGAGAAAAAAATATGCTTATAGCACTTTCGCCGGTAGAACTGTCAGAAGGTGCGGGATACTGCGCATTGGTGGGCAATTTATAGTAGGGGGATTTAGCGTGTATAGGATGTTAAGCAGATTCGTGGCAAAGCTGAAGGCAATTATTGGGGTGCGACCTTCAAAAATAATGTACATAGGTGGGGCAGACACCTTACCGGCTCCGTTAACACCTACTGAGGAGGCCGAGCTCATAAGCCGCTACTCACCGGATGCAACTGATGTAAAACAGACTCTTATAGAGCACAATCTTAGGTTGGTTGTATATATCGCAAAAAGATTTGACAATACCGGCATAAACATCGAGGACCTAATATCGATAGGAACCATTGGACTTATAAAGGCAATAAACACATATAAACCCGATAAAAACATTAAGCTTGCAACATATGCCTCAAGATGCATTGAAAATGAGATACTGATGCACCTGAGGAAGACCTCTCAGCTTCGTAACGAGATCTCAATTGATGAACCTTTGAACACAGATTGGGACGGCAACGAGCTGTTACTTAGCGATATTCTTGGAACAGATGTGGATATTGTTATGAGGCCACTTGAAGTTGAGGTGGACCGGGACCTTTTGAGATGTGCTCTTGAAAAACTGGGTGCCCGGGAGAAGGACATTATTGTTATGCGGTTTGGACTTAACGGGCAGAAGGAGAAAACTCAAAAAGACGTTGCTGAGATCTTGGGAATATCCCAATCCTATATATCCCGGCTTGAAAAGAAGATTATCCTCAGACTTAGGAGGGAGATCAGTAGAATAATGTAAATACAACTGGACAATGTAATGCTGGAAGTGTTATTATATTGAGTCAGAAATATCATCTCCCGGAGGTCGGATATGAAAATAGATACAGAGAGATTTGAGCTTGTACCGTACGACAGACGGCAGTTGAAACTCGCAATTATGAACCCATCTAAAGCCGCTGAGGAGATTGGCGGGATATATACTGTGCGTTCACCTGAGGACACGGCTTTTCAGAGGAACGTCCATGCCATGAAACTCCGGTTGATTGATCAAAATCCGGATCTCTGGTTGTTTTCAACC
>CAZIVK010000226.1:0-3496 GCA_964542515.1 uncultured Oscillospiraceae bacterium
CAGTCAGACGAGACTTCAGAATGAACTGGCAGATCTATCTGTTGGCGGTGCCTATCATTATCTATTACATCGTGTTTAGCTATATCCCAATGGGCGGCATCATCATGGCATTCGAAAGATTCAATCCAAAAGCGGGTTACTTCAAGAGCCCTTGGGTAGGACTTGACAACTTTAGGGATTTCTTCGGAAGCTACTATTTTTGGCGTCTCATCCGTAACACATTCCTAATCAGTTTCTTGACACTACTCTTTGCATTCCCAATGCCAATAATCTTTGCGCTACTTCTTAATGAAGTTAGAAACCGTTACTTCAAAAAGACTATTCAAACAATAAGCTATTTGCCCCACTTCATATCAATGGTTGTTATCGCTGGTCTGATCAAAGACTTTACAGACTCTGACGGACTTATCACTATGATGGTAGTGGCACTCGGCGGATCGCAGCGGAATCTGCTCTCAGACCCAGATTTGTTTAGATCAATCTACGTCGGTTCTGAAATCTGGCAGGGCGTCGGATTCGGAAGTATTATTTATCTTGCTGCCCTCTCCGGTGTTGACCAAGAGCTCTATGAAGCAGCAATCATTGACGGTGCAGGACGTTGGAAACAGACCTGGCACATCACGCTGCCTGGTATCGCCCCTACAATAATCATTATGCTTATTCTCCGTATGGGAAGTCTCTTCAGCGTTGGATTTGAAAAGATAATCCTTCTTTACAATCCAATGACGTATGAAACAGCGGACGTAATCTCAAGCTTTACTTACAGAAAAGGTCTACTTGAGGCAAACTACGGATATAGTACTGCAGTCGGTCTATTTAACTCAGTCATCAACTTCACAATGCTTATGGTTGCAAACTTTATAAGCCGTAAGTATTCTGAAACAAGTCTGTTCTAAGGAGGTAACGTAATATGGTACACAAAAAAACAGCAAGCAAAATTATTTTTGACCTGATCAACGGATTGTTGCTCATAGGAGTCGCAGCAGCGTGTTTGATGCCATTGCTCCACGTTTTGTTCTCATCTTTCTCTGACCCAACATTCCTTGCACGTAACGAAGGCGTTGTCCTATGGCCTCTTGGTGAGTGGACATTAAAAGGATACCAACTCGTTTTTAGAAACCCAAACATTTCCACCGGTTATGGTAACACACTGTTTTATGTTATAACAGCTACATCACTGGGTGTTGTCCTTACCGCTATTGCCGGTTATGTTCTCTCCAGAAAAGATATTCTCTGGAAAAATCAGATAATGTTCTTTGTAACCTTTACAATGATGTTCAGCGGCGGTCTGATTCCTTTCTACATGGTCGTCCGTAACCTCGGTTGGATTGACACCCGTGCAGCAGTTATCATTCCTGCATCTATGAGTGTTTTTAACACCATCATCATGAGAACATCCTTCCTATCCATTCCTGTAAGCCTAGAGGAATCCGCCAAGCTTGACGGCGCGGGACATATGACAATCCTATTTAGAATCATACTTCCCCTCTCAAAAGCTGTTGTTGCTGTTCTGATTCTCTTCTACGCTGTAGGTCACTGGAACTCATGGTTCTTCGCTATGATATTCCTTCAGACCCGTAGCCTGTTCCCACTTCAGTTGATCCTTCGTGAGATCCTCGTTCAAAATGATACCTCAAAAATAATGGTAGGATCTGATGCGGTAGCGCAGATGGACCTTTACAAACCTCTGGTCCAGTACTGCACAACAATTGTTGCAACAGCACCTATACTCATGATCTATCCATTTGTTCAGAAGTATTTTGTTACCGGTGTTATGATCGGTTCAATTAAAGGCTAACATCTTCCAAAAATCAACAGCACCGGAAATTTTCCGGTGCTGTTTTTTTAATGTTCTATTTGTTGTCTGATCTGAGCTGTGCTCTCTTTATTTTGCCGCTAAGGGTTTTGGGGAGATCTGACACGTATTCAATAATGCGGGGATACTTGTAGGGTGCTGTCACATGCTTTACGTGGTTTTGAAGTGCTTTTGTAAGTTCATCGGAAGGGGAGTAGCCGGAAGCTAAGATGATACTGGCTTTTACAACCTGTCCGCGTATTGGGTCAGGGGATGCTGTAACAGCACATTCCACAACAGCTGGATGCTCCACAAGAGCACTTTCAACTTCAAATGGGCCTATGCGGTATCCGGAGCACTTAATTACATCGTCGTTTCTGCCAACAAACCAGAGGTATCCGTCGGAGTCCTGCCAGGCCATGTCGCCGGTCATGTAGCAATCATTATTAAAAACTGTGGAAGTGGCGTCAGTATTGAGGTAGTACTCATCGAAGAGACCGAGCGGCCTGTTTGTTGAGAGGTTTTCTATTATAATTTCACCGTCTTCACCCTCTACGCAGGGCTTACCCTCCGCATTTACCAGCTTGATATTGTAGAGAGGGGATGGCTTGCCCATTGATCCCGGCTTTGGAGGAAACCACTGGAAATTTGCCACCATAACGGATGATTCTGACTGTCCAAAGCCCTCCGTGAGTACAAGACCGGTTATATCTTTGAATTTATTAAACACCTCAGGGTTGAGCGGCTCACCCGCATTACAGGCATGTTCCACAGAACTTAGGTCATATTTTGTCAAATCCTCTTGCAACATAAAGCGATACATTGTAGGTGGCGCACAGAAGGTGGTTACCCTGTATTTTTCTATCATCTGAAGGAGCTTTGACGGTATAAATTTATCCATGTCATAGGCAAAAATCACAGCTCCGCATATCCATTGGCCGTATATCTTGCCCCAACCAAATTTTGCCCAGCCTGAATCCGATACGGACATATGGAGTTTGCCGTCCTGAACCTTTTGCCAGTACTTAGCAGTGGTTATGTGACCTAGAGGATAGGTGAAGTCATGTAGGGCCATCTTTGGCATGCCGGTGGTGCCTGATGAAAAATAGAGCAAAAATGCATCTCTATTATCATTTCTCTCTTTTCCCTTTGGCCGTTCAAAGGTTTCGGGGTATTTGAGATAGTCTGTAAAGTTCAGACATCCCGGGTGGGAATCTCCAACAATTATCCTGTTCTTTAACGTGTTGCAGCCTGGTAGCGCAAGTTCAACTTGCTCTACAGTATAAGGATCATCTATTGAGATAATTAACTGTACTTCTGCTGCATTGGACCGATACTTGATATCCTTTTCTGTAAGCTGGAGTGATCCTGGTATGAGTACTGCTGATATTTTGTGAAGTGCAACTGCGCATATCCAGTACTCCCAGCGTCTACGGAGCATGAGCATGACCTTATCTCCCTTTTTAATTCCAAGGTCACAGAAAAAGTTAGCCGCTCTGTTTGAGAGTCTGCTTATATCACTGAAAGAGAAGGTCTTTTCGTTTCCGTGGTCATCGCACCAGATGAGTGCGGGTTTCTCAGGGTCCTGAAGTGCCCATTCATCTACTATATCAAAGCCAAAATTGAAATGTTTAGGTACAGTTACGTTATAGTTTTCTTTAAAGTCCTCATGTGAACTGAAATCCGTTCTTGGTAAGTATT
>CAZIVK010000227.1:0-3491 GCA_964542515.1 uncultured Oscillospiraceae bacterium
ATTTCAAAATGTACTTTTGATCACATCTCCCACTTTAAAAAAGAAGATGTCAATATAACTTACAACTTTTTTAGTAATGAGTTAGTTATGTCAGAAGAAACTTGCCACACATAACATCTTCACATGCTAAACCGAGTGCTGAAAACAGTGTAATATCTGTATTATTCTCACGTGCTGGGACTTTACCAAGAATTATGTCACCAATAGATCCGCGGATATGACTATCGTCTATGAGTCCCTCACTCTTGGGAATTAGGAACTCACCACTCTCCTTTAGCATAGCTTCAACTTGGTCAGCATAGAGCTTAGATTTTACTACGAGCTCTGAAGTAACTTCACGTGTAGTGGGTGAAAATGTACCCACAGCGTTTATATGTGTTCCTGGCTTTATCCAATCGGCCTCTAAGAATGGTTCCTTGCTAGGTGTTAAAGTACATACAATATCCGCTTGGGCAACAGCTTCCTCTACGGAACTGCACACCTGAACGGGTATTTTGTACGTTTGGGACATCTCTTCTGCGTAACGGACAGCACTTTCCTGCCTAATATCATAAACAGTTACTTCCGTAATCTCTCTTACAATAACCATGGCCTCAATATGTGACCGTCCCTGAGCACCTGCACCTATTATAGCAAGTTTGTGGGCATCCTTACGTGCCAGCAAGTCAGTGGCAACACCAGAAACCGCTCCGGTTCTTATCTGAGTAATTGCTGAGGCGTCGGCCATACCAATTGGTGCTCCATGCTGGGAGTCAAACATCATAACATATCCCATATGTGAGGGGTACTGGGTTCCTAGGTTCTTTTCAAATGCAGTAATGATTTTGGCTCCAAAATAGCTGTCATCTCCAAGGTACGCAGGCATAAATCCAAAAGAGTTTCCATGAGGAAGCTTGTTAATAGACCTGAGGGGCTGTACATACTTCCCCGCGGCAAGCTCCGCAAGAGCTGTCTTCATTAGATCAATACACTTTTCCATCGTGAGCCGCTTAAAAACTTCCTTTGCTTCAACAATGATCATAACTTTACCCTCCTATAAATACTTCTTAAACCAGTTAATGGTCTCATTGTAGTGTGATACTCTCAAATGCATAGGTCCGTCCATTGGTAAACCATGATTTGAGTAAGGGAACAGCACCATGCGTACAGGCAAATCAGGGTGTGTATCCTTTACGGCCGTAAACAGTTGGTGGGCATGTTCCACGGGGCATCTCATATCCCCAATACTGTGCAGAATTAAAAATGGGATGTCTATTTTATCGGCATACGCTATCGGAGAACGCTTCACGGCATCTACCATATAGTCCGTCATGCTCTCAAAGGATTTAGAAGAACCAACCATATCGGAACTTGCATCCTGGATAAGATAATTTGCTATACTGCGTTGTGTAACTGCTGCCTTGAAGCGTTTGGTATGCCCCGCTATCCAATTAGTCATATATCCGCCGTAGCTGCCCCCTGTCACACCAATCCTCTTACTGTCAATCCAGTTATAACGGCGCACCGCCTCATCTACAAACTGGAGCAAATCATACATTGCCGTTCCGTCAAATGCCTTCTTCATATCCTGGTAGGCACTTCCATATCCGCTACTGCCTCTCGGATTACATATTACCACACCGATTCCAGCTCCTGCAAGGCATTGGAACTCGTATGTCAAAGCTGCTCCATAAAAAGGTGTGGGTCCACCATGAATGTAGAGTACAGTAGGATACTTCTCCCCACATTCCATGTTTTGAGGAGGTATTACCCATCCCTGCACTTTGCCCGCGCCATCAATTGTGTCCATCCACATCTCCTCGGACTGACTGAGTGCCGCTTCATCCATCCAAGAATTGCTGTTAGTCAGCATAATTTCACTGCCTGTGTTCTCATTGAAGAGATACGCCTGAGGTGTGTGAAAAAAGTCTCCCTTAAGCACAAGCATATTTCCGCCCTGGGGAGGATCAATGGACCGGTAACTATGTGCGCCAAATGTCACCTGCGCTATTTCAGGCTCTCCAAATATGGCAGCCTTATATATATTACACGCTCCGTGCCAACCGGAAATAAAATACAAGTACTGCCCGTCACTACTAACCTGGGCAGAACCACGACGTCCGCCAAAGTTTATGCCGTTGTACAGGAAACATGTAGCTTCATGGCAGGGTGCCTTTTCCGGGAATATGCACACAGCATCCCCACCCGCGGCAGGCAGGCGGAATAGGTGCGTCAGCGGCATGCCTCCCTCAAGGCTTGGCGCCAGTGCCCCCAGAATTATATATTCTCCGTCAGGTGTAAACACAGGAGTAAAAGATGCGGGATAGTATGCAATCCACATTCCCTTAGTTAATTGCGTCAACTTCCCCCCCATAGCTGGAACAGAAAACAAATCCATAGCTATAGACTCTTCCCTAGGTTGGTTTCTGTTGCTGGTAACAATAATTGTAGAGCTGTCGGGAGACCACACAGGCATCACGTGATCACGGTCTCCGTCAGACAAACACCGAGCCTCGTCTTCATCTAAAAACTTTACCCAGAGGTGCGATGTTTCAGGCTGTGTGAATCCCTTGTCTTCATCACTCTTATATCCAAAATCAATAATAACTATGGGCTGCTTATTCTTATCATCAGAGGAGACCTCATCCTTTTTAGGCGATAAAAACGCAATAGCCTTCCCATCCGGAGACCAAGTGGGCACCTCAACACCATGTGGCATGTTTGTCTGGCACGCAATGTCCTTACCGTCCCAAGTGCATGTATAGATCTGTTTAGCTCCGGATGCATTGGAGGCAAAAAGGATCATCCCTCCGTCAGTGGAGAACATTGGGCTCTCCTCACAGTTTCCTCCCGCTGTAATAACACGCTCTGCACCACTCTCAATATCCTTTATAATTACCTGAGATATATATACTTCTCCAGTAGAGTCAGCCTTAGTTCTAGTGTATGCCAAAAGCCCACGAACAGCAGAGTAGCTAGGGGTACCCACATAGGTCATTAAATTGTAGTCATCAGTACAGGATTTACGCTTCAATTCCATTCTCCTTCCCGTTCAGATACTGTAAAAACCAATCTGTCAACTCTCTTAAATGTGCCTTTTGGAAGTGCAATTTACCGGTCCTTGTAAGCCCGTGATTTTCACCCGGAAAAACCACAAACCGCACCGGCACATCCGGATTGCGCTGCTTCATGGCAATAAACATCTGCTCTCCCTGTTCAAAGGAGCACCTGTAGTCAGCTGTGGCATGCAGAATTAATAGCGGAGTTTTCACATTGTCAATAAATCGTACAGTAGACGACCTAGACTTTGCACGGCCAGTCAGCATATTAAGCATGCCTCTGAAACTGGGATCTCCCTGTACAAACCCAATATCACCGGTACCATAGCTTGTTGCCAGATTACACAGACTCCTCTGAGTAACTGCCGCTTTAAAACGCTGGGTAGTACTAATTATCCTGTTGGTCATATGTCCACCGTAACTTCCGCCTGTAACTCCACAGAGCTCAGGGTC
>CAZIVK010000228.1:0-3489 GCA_964542515.1 uncultured Oscillospiraceae bacterium
TGTAACCGACGAGCCCGATTGCAACTGATGATGCGGTGTACGTCTTGCCGCTACCGGCAAGGCCCATGATTCCGGCTTTAAGATGCGAGTGGCCCACGTCGGCCTTCTGAAAGAGTTGCATAGAAATCCACCTCGAATCCCAGAAGGCGTGAAAGTTCCTTTTTGAGAAGATCAATCCCTCCGAACGCATAGGAAGCATTAACTTTCTTTGTGCTCCAATCCACATTCAGCATGCTGTCACGGGGAACACTCACTAGGTTAAACTTCTTGTTGACATTATCAAAAGAAGCCACCATTATAGTGTCAGTGCGCAGTCCTCCATCATCTGTTCCACAAAGTACAAAGGTGTAAAAATCTTCCTTCCTATTCCCTCCCTGGATGTCCGCTTTTTCACCGTCAGGGCTCTCTGAGCTGAGTTTATCAGATGTATCAGGCTTCTCATCAACGGTGTCCCTAGGGATATCGGGAGGTCTAACGAATATATTGAAAATCAGTGCTCCTATTGCTATCAAAGCAAGTACAGATATAAGGGCCAGTATTAACTTTTTTTGAGATTTATTCTTCATTGGTTGAACCTTTCAAAGCATAAGTATGTAAGTTAACATGATAGCACCCTGAGACCAAAAATGCAACTGAAAATATTGACATACAACTTCTCTTTAGGGTATACTTGTGCCCTGAAGGGAGTTTTATAATGAACCGAGTTTTGAGCCCCGCTGCTCTCATTGAGAGGAGCATAATAAAAAAATACCGCAAGGAGATATGGAATCCTTTTGTGGCCGCTGTAAAGAGGTATGAGCTTATATCCAGTGGTGACAAGATAGCCGTTTGCATTTCAGGCGGCAAGGACTCCATGCTACTTGCTAAACTTATGCAACAACTACAGAAGCACAGTGATGTACCTTTTGAACTTCTGTTTCTGGTTATGGACCCTGGATATAACGAAGTTAACAGGAAAAAGATTGAATCCAATGCCGCTATCATGGAAATACCCCTTACCGTCTTTGAGTCGGACATCTTTGAAATAGTGGATGGTATTGAAAAATCCCCCTGTTACCTGTGTGCCCGTATGCGCAGAGGCCACCTGTATAGCAAAGCAAAAGAGCTTGGCTTCAACAAGATTGCACTGGGTCACCACATGAGTGATGTCATTGAAACAACACTTATGGGGATGCTTTACGGCGCACAAATCCAAGCCATGCTTCCAAAGCTGCACAGTAAAAACTTTGAAGGCATGGACCTCATACGTCCCCTGTACTGTATCAATGAGGACCGTATAATAGCCTGGAGAAACTACAATAATCTGGAGTTTATTCAGTGCGCCTGCCGTTTTACTGAAATGACCTCAAAAAGTGAGACTGAGCTCTCTATGTCTAAGCGGCTTGAAACCAAGCAGCTCATAAAGAGTCTCAAGCGGGACAACCCCCTTATTGAGATGAACATCTTCAACAGTATCCACAAAGTTAGCCTAGACACAATGGTGAGCTATAAACTCAATGGCGTTCAACACAGTTTCCTAGACCACTTTTAGCTTCATTTCCTTCTGGCCCCTTGAATGTGGAGGTAACGGATTTTTTCATAAGTATAAGAACTCAACTTCCTCATGTAGGCATTAAAGGTGTGGGTGGCTACATATATATCATCACTACCTACATCTGTCACAAACAGGGAATGATAAAAGCCCCTGCTGTTACTTCCAAGTTGGATCACATCACCGGTTTGGATATCACTTTCTGCTGTTTGTGATGCGTAGGGTCCCTCCCCCTTGTTTCCCACAAGAAAATTGCGCAGGAATTCAACACCCGTCCATGATGGCGACCTGTGGTTAAGTGTGCTGTAGTACCACCCAAACGTGGGCATGTAATTCATAACCCCACAACCTGAAAAGAGACACTGTGAAATAAAATTGGTGCAGTCGCCACCCAAGTTATCAAAATTGTAGTACTTTGGATTTCTCTCGTACGCCCATCTCCTGGCATACCTCAAAGCGGAACTGCGGTCATATCCTATTTCAGTCATAATAACACCCCCTACAGCTATTGTATGTAGGGAGCTAAAAAGCGTAGACGTTTTGACGTCTACGCTCTTAATTTTAGTAAGCTACACCATGCGCTTTCATGGCTTCTGCAATCTTCATAAATCCTGCAATGTTGGCTCCGGCTACCAGGTTTCCTTCCATACCAAACTCTGCGGCGGCTGATGATGCATTTTTGTAGATGTCTGCCATAATTGCTCTGAGGCGGGCATCCACCTCCTCCGAGGTCCAACTGAGTCTCAAGCTATTCTGACTCATTTCAAGGCCTGAAGTTGCCACTCCACCGGCGTTTGCCGCTTTGGCAGGACCAAAGAGTATATTGTTACTCTGGAAAACTTCAACAGCTTCTGGTGTACTAGGCATGTTTGCACCCTCAGCTACGACAATACATCCGTTGGCAACTAGAGTCTTTGCAGATTCCTCATCCAACTCATTTTGTGTTGCGCAGGGAAGTGCAATATCACAAGGAATGGTCCATATACCGTTGCAACCATCATGGTACTCCGCACCGGAAACACGCTGTACATATTCCGAGATGCGTCCACGCTCAACTTCCTTTATCTGTTTAAGAACGTCCAGATTAATGCCGTTTTTGTCATATATATAACCACCTGAGTCACTGGCGGCCACGACTACAGCTCCAAGCTCAGTTGCCTTCTCTATGGCATAAACTTCAACATTTCCTGAGCCAGATATAACAACAGCTTTCCCCTCAAAGGACTTTCCGGCTGCTTTCAGCATCTCATCAGTGAAGTAACAAAGGCCAAAGCCTGTTGCCTGTGTACGCACAAGGGAACCCCCGTACGTCAAGCCTTTACCGGTAAGCACTCCTGTGTACTCATTTCTAAGACGCTTATACTGACCGTACATGTAGCCTATTTCCCGAGCACCAACACCTATATCTCCTGCAGGGACGTCCGTGAATTGGCCTATGTGTTTAGAGAGCTCAGTCATAAAGGACTGACAAAAGCGCATGATTTCATTGTCCGATTTTCCTTTAGGGTTGAAGTCCGAACCACCCTTTCCTCCTCCCAATGGGAGTCCGGTAAGTGAATTCTTAAAGCACTGCTCAAAGCCTAGAAACTTTATTACCGATGAGTTGACGGATGGATGGAAACGAAGGCCACCTTTATAGGGACCTATAGCCGAATTAAACTGGACCCGATATCCACGGTTCACTTGAACTTTACCGCTGTCATCAACCCAAGATACCCTGAACTGAATGGAGCGCTCAGGCTCAACCATTCGCTCAACTATTCCTGCATCAATAAGATCGGGGCGGCGCTCAAGCACGGGCTCTAAAGATTCCAAAACTTCATAAACGGCCTGAAGAAACTCAGGTTCCGATGCATTTCTTTTAACTACATCTTTATATAGATTTGAAAGATAGTTACTCTTAAATTTCATAAATTATCCTCTCGCTCTTAGATTTTGCTCTATTTAACCTATATTAT
>CAZIVK010000229.1:0-3457 GCA_964542515.1 uncultured Oscillospiraceae bacterium
CTCCTGGTACTGGCCGGTGCCGGCAGCGGCAAAACAACAATTCTTATACAGAGGATTGCAAACTTAATAAAGTATGGTAGAGCTTCAGATAGTAATGACATTCCGGAATATATAGATGAGGCTGATGTCGCATTTCTTGAAAGATTTATCAAGTCGCCTGATCCCGCGGAGAGGGAGGCGGCAGAAAAGCTCTGTGCGCTGGACCCCGTATCCCCCTGGTCTGTAATTGCAATCACCTTTACAAATAAGGCAGCTGAGGAGCTCAAGAATAGGCTGACATCAAAATTAGGTGACCGTGCTCTTGATGTGTGGGCTTCAACATTTCACTCCGCATGCTTAAGAATACTACGCAGAGACATCGAAAGGCTCGGCTACAGTAGGAGCTTTACAATCTATGATACCCAGGACAGTGAGAGGGTTATGAAGGGTGTTATTGCGGACCTTAACCTTGAAAACAAAACATTTACTCCCAAACTTGTATTAGAATGCATAAGTACGGCAAAAGATAAAATGGTCATGCCCTCTGAGTATGAGGAGGCATTTTCTGAAAACTCCTCCTTTATTAACTCCAGAATCTCAAAGGCCTATGCTGAATACCAACGCCGGTTAAAGGATGCAAACGCTCTTGACTTTGATGACATAATACTCTGTGCTGTCACCCTACTTCTGCAGCATGATGATGTCCGTGAACACTATCAAAAGAAGTTTAAGTACGTACTTATAGATGAATACCAGGATACAAATAATCTACAGTACATACTTGCAAGGACCCTTGCGGGGTATTGGAAAAACCTCTGCGTCGTAGGTGATGACGACCAATCCATCTACCGCTTCCGAGGTGCCAGTGTTGAAAACATTCTCTCCTTTGAAAACAGAAACAACAGCTGCAGAACTATAAAGTTAGAGCAAAACTACCGCAGCACCCAGAACATTCTAATGGCAGCAAACGGAGTTATTGAAAACAACGATGGCAGAAAGGGCAAGACCCTGTGGACATCAAACAATGAGGGCAATAAAATTAGTGTCTATGAAGCGGAAGATGACAACGATGAATCCCAGCAAATAGCTAAAAAGGTGATGGAGGGCTATGCAAAGGGCGGGAAATTCCGAGACTTTGCTGTTTTATATAGGATGAATGCCCAGTCCAACAGAATTGAGGACGCCTTTAAACGCAACGCAATCCCCTACCGTATAATTGGCGGTATTCGTTTTTTTGACAGAGCTGAAATCAAAGATATGCTCGCATATCTGCACGTTATTCACAACACAACAGATAACCTCCGTCTTTCACGGATTATTAATGTCCCCACGCGGGGCATTGGTAATAAGTCGCTTGAGACTACAGAGTATATTGCCCATTCTATCAACAGCTCCCTGTTTGACGTGGTGAGTTCCGCCTCAAACTATGACCAACTATCAAGGGTCGCTTCAAGGCTGCACGCTTTTGCTGACATGATCCTTGACCTCAAAGTCAAATCAGAGTCCCTTCCTCTTGCAGATTTTTATGATGAGGTTTTAAGTAGAACAGGTTACCTCAAATCCCTGCAGGACAGGGAACCAAATGAGCCTGAAGTAGTAACAAGAATCGAAAACGTCCTTGAACTGAAATCCAACATAATTCAGTATACAGAACAGGCAGACGAGCCCTCTCTGGGTGGATTTTTGGATGAGGTGTCTCTCTTCACGGACATAGAACGCTACGACTCTGAAGCTGATGCCGTAGTTATGATGACAATCCACAGTGCAAAGGGCTTGGAGTTCCCCACCGTGTTCCTAGTTGGCCTTGAGGAGGGTGTGTTCCCGAGCCTCCGTAGCGCAAGCTCACGCGAGGAACTTGAGGAGGAGCGCAGGTTATGCTACGTAGGGATCACTAGAGCCCGTGAGACCTTGCATATCACCCATGCACTCCGCAGAATGCTCTTTGGACAGACTTCATACAACCGCGTATCCCGCTTTATAAATGAAATACCTGATGAATGTCTGGAACAGCGCAAACCTGAACCTGCTACTAAGAGGAGGTCGGTGAGCTTTGAGCCAACCTATCGCCCAAATACGCAGCAATCTTCCGCAGCTCTCCCAGACCTACGTATCGGTGACACAATTGAACACACCGCATTTGGAACAGGTCTACTACTCGCTATAAAACCAATGGGTAATGACGCCCTCATTGAGATTGCCTTTGATAAAGGAACCAAGCGGTTAATGCTCAAAGCAGCTTCTAAATACATTGAAAAAATACTACAGACATAAGGATTGTATCTATGGATTATTTCAACGTCTCACTTGATAAAGGAACTATATTGGGTCTCAGTATTCTCACTCTGGCTCATATTGGAGACTCTGTATACGAGTTGATGGTGCGCTCAAAACTTTGCTGTGGTCCCCCGCTTACCAACCGTGCAATGCACCAGGAAACTCTCAAGTATGTAAATGCCTCATCCCAATTTGAGGCCTACCTCAAAATTCAGGACATGCTAACTCCTGAGGAGGAAGCTATATTTATGAGGGGAAGAAACGCCCACGTAAATACCTTGCCCAAAAATGCTGATCCCGCAAAATATCATGGTGCAACCGGTCTTGAATCTGTGTTTGGCTATCTGTGGCTCTCCGGCAACAAAAGCCGCCTCAACGAACTTTTTGAAAAGATTGGGTAGAATATTATTAACAACAGAAAGGTGCTGTTAACAAATGGCAGGTCACTCCAAGTGGAAAAACATTCAGGCAACAAAAGGAAAGAATGACGCTAGACGCGGCAAGATTTTTACAAAACTTTCCCGTGAAATTATCGTGGCGGTTAAGGAGGGCGGTCCAAACCCTGAAACCAACTCCAAACTCCGTGATGTAATTGCAAAAGCCAAGGCTGCAAATGTACCAAATGACAACGTTACCCGTGTAATTGCTAGAGCTGATGGGTCATCTGATACATCTAACTATGAAAATATTACATATGAGGGATATGGCCCGTCAGGGACCGCCGTCATAGTGGACGCAATGACAGACAACCGTAACCGCACAGCATCTGACATCCGCCATTACTTTGATAAATACGGTGGAAATCTAGGTGCTACAGGGTGTGTCTCCTGGTCCTTTGACAGGAGTGGCGTTATTGTAATTGAACGCGGTGACCAGGATGAAGATAAGGTCATGCTTGACGCACTTGACGCCGGTGCCTCAGATTTTGAAACCACAGAGGAAGTCTTTGAAATAATAACAGAGCCTGAAACCTTTAGTGCAGTACGTGAATCTCTGGAGAAAATGAGCTACGAATTTGTAAGTGCACAAATTGAAATGGTTCCTCAAAACTATATCTCCCTCACCAGTGAGGACGATATAAAAAATATGACAAAGCTCATAGAGATGCTCGAAGACAACGACGATGTCCAAGAGATCTGGCACAATTGGGAGGAGTAAATACATGAGAGAAAAACTGGAAGCGCTCAAACAAACTGTTGACGTT
>CAZIVK010000230.1:0-3436 GCA_964542515.1 uncultured Oscillospiraceae bacterium
GTCTTTGTAACGTTGGGCTATCAAACCAATATAACTACCTAAACTGGTGTTACTAATTAGTTTCATGGTTAATTATTTATGCTCCTTTGCGGCGGCGATCATGAGGGGAAGGACTGTGAAGAGGTCGCCTGTTATACCGTAGTCTGCACAATCAAAGATTGGAGATGATGCATTTTTGTTTACGGCAACAATTAGCTCTGAGTCCTGCATCCCGGCTTTGTGTTGGATCGCGCCGGATATTCCTAGGGCGATATAAATCTTTGGACGGACGGTTTTTCCGGTCTGTCCAACCTGCTGATCAGCGGGGAGCCATCCAGCATCCACTACCGCTCTCGAGGCACCTAGAACTCCGCCTAGAGTGTCGGCAAGCTCTTGGGCTAGCTGTATTCCTTTTTGTACATCGCTACTGATTCCGTAACCTACGGCCACTACTACATCGGCTCCTATAAGGTTGACCATCTGCTTTGCTTCCTTAATTATATCAGTAACTTTTGTCCTAATGTCGCTATCAGTAAGGGTTGCGTCATATTTCATTATAATACAGGCATCCGCTTTGGACTGGTTGAAATCCGCTCTCTTCATAACGCCCGGCCGTACTGTTGACATCTGTGGGCGGAAACGGGGACAGATGATTGTTGCCATTAGGTGACCCCCGAAGGCGGGACGAGTCATCTTAAGGTTGCGGTCATCCATGTCAAACTTCTCTTTTTCTAAAGGAATAGTTGAGCTTGTGCGCAGGTATTCTATGTATTTGGATACATCGATGTCCAGATGCGTACAGTCGGCAGTAAGGCCGGTATGTAGACGTGCTGCGCAGCGGGGGGCGAGGTCGCGCCCGATACTGGTAGCTCCGAATAGAACAATTTCAGGTTTATATTCCTTTACTGCACCTGCTATTACATGGGTGTAGGCATCTGTGGTATATGTTTCAAGCAAAGGGGACTCACAAATAATAACCTTATCAGCTCCGTAACCTCCGAGTTCTTTGGCAATGCCCTCAACATCTGACCCCAGCAGAAGACCATAGACCTCTGTTTCGAGCTCATCTGCGAGTTTTCTTGCCTCCGAGATCAGTTCGAAATTGGTATCAATCAGTTTACCACCGCGCTGTTCGCAGAAGACCCAGACTCCTTTGAACGCACCGGTATCTGTGCTGTCGTAAATCATGCTAAACCCTCCCCTTCTTATAAAATGTGCTTTTCTGCAAGTACTGCAAAAAGCTGGTCAACCGTCTCTTTTCCTGAATCCTCTAGCATGATGCCTGAGCCCTTTTGTGGAGGGGTAAATGACTTGAAGATGTTGGTTGGCGATCCTTTGAGTCCAATGGTGTCAGGCTCTATAAGCGGATCGTCCTTCAAGGCTTCATAATTCAGGACGGTGTAGGGCTTCTCATCAAACTCAAATATCCCCTTGGGCGTCATGTATCTGGGGGTGTTGAGTTCCTTAATGCAGGTGATAAGGCAGGGGGTCTGAGTTTCAATAATCATGTAACCGTCCTCTAACATACGCTTGACAGTGATGGTGTTGCCGGAGGTAGTAATGTCTGTTACGTATGTAACCTGGGGTATGTTTAGTTTTTCAGCGATCTGTGGGCCGACCTGGGCTGTGTCCCCATCTATGGCTTGGCGACCGCAGAAGACTATGTCGTCTTCATCCAGTCCAATTTTGTTTATTGCGGCAGCTATGATTTGGCTTGTGGCATATGTGTCTGAACCTCCAAACTCACGGCTTGATATTAATACAGCTTCATCACAACCCATTGCGAGAAGTTCATTTAGCATGCTTTTGGCTGAAAGGGGACCCATAGACAAAACAAGCACTTTACAGCCTGTTGAGTCCTTAATTTTTAGAGCCGCCTCTACGGCGTTCAGATCATCGGGATTTGTTACAGTTGCCATTGATGATCTGTTTAGTGTACCGTTTGGATTTACCGCTACCTTGCCAGAGGTGTCGGGAACCTGTTTTACACAGACTATTATTTTCATGTTGATTTCCTCCCTATTTTAGCAAGTTGCCCGATATGACCATCTGTTGGACTTGGCTTGTGCCCTCATAAATAGAGGTGATACGAGCATCGCGGTAAAAGCGCTCAACCTTGTACTCCTTTATATATCCGTATCCGCCATGGATCTGGACTGCTTTGTAAGCTACACGGTTGCACATTTCAGAGGCGTAGAGCTTAGACATTGCACAAAGTTTGCTGGCCTCGGGTGAACCGGCGTCTTTTACTATAGCAGTGTGGTAGCACAACTGGCGTGCAGCTTCAATTTCAGTTGCCATGTCAGCTATCATAAAGCTTATGGCCTGGAAGGAGGATATGGGTCTTCCAAACTGCTCCCTCTCTTTGGCAAACTTTATACTCTCATCAAGGCATCCTTGGGCAATACCAATAGATTGCCCGGCGACACCAAGGCGCCCTCCGTCCAATGTCTGCATGGCGGCTGAAAAACCTCTATGAAGTGGGCCTAAAAGGCAGGATTTTGGAACCCGGACATTCTCCATAATGATATCACTTGTGGGGTAGCCGTTGATTCCCATCTTGTTTTCTGCTTTACCTACAGAAACTCCCGCAAGGTCCATATCCAATATGAACATGGATATTCCTCTGGAACCCCTCTGGGTGGGATCTGTTTTGGCGTATACAATTGACCAGTCAGCAAAGGGTGCTCCGCTGATAAATGTTTTACGACCATTAAGGATATAACTGTCCCCATCCTCAACGGCTGTTGATAAAGTTCCGCCGGCGTCTGAACCTGCGCCTGGCTCTGTCAAACCAAAAACAATTATTTTTTCACCACTGGCAACTGGTGGAAGGTACATGTTTTTTTGATCCTCTGTACCGCAGAGTAGAAGGGGACCGGCGCCTAGTGAGTTTGAGGTGTTGGCGTAAATGGATAGTACAGGACTTACTCTGGCCAGCTCCTCAACCAAAAGGACATAGGCAAGGCTGTCTCCACCTTGGCCTCCGTACTTTGTAGGGATCTTGACGCCCATAAATCCTGTGTTTGCCATCTTGTTGTGGATGTCTCTATTAAACTCTCCGGTATTTTCAAGTTCGTCCAGTAGTTCTGTAGTAAATTCAGTCTCTGCAAACTGCCTGTAGAGTTTCCGAAGCATTTGATGTTTTTCCGATAAAATCATGACTGAGCCTCCTATTATTTGTTGATGTAATCTTTGAGTTGTCCCCAGTTATCACGGAAAATACCGGGCTCCATAGTTTTAAGATTGTCAGAGACAGCGGGGATAAAGTCCATCTGATCCAATATATCCTTCTTCAGATCTATTCCTGGTGCAATCTCAACGATTGTCATTTTACCATCTATCAATTTGAAGACACAGCGCTCTGTGACATATATTACTTCCTGTCCGGGTTTAATATACTCACCGGAAAAGGTTATCTGTTCCACATTCTTAACGAACTTTTTGATTTTCCCTT
>CAZIVK010000231.1:0-3433 GCA_964542515.1 uncultured Oscillospiraceae bacterium
CGGTCAAAACGCACTACTTAAAGTTATTGAAGAGCCACCGGCACCGGTACTCATTATATTTATAGCTGAAAACGAAAATGAACTACTACCAACTGTTCTTTCTCGTTGCGCTGTATTGAGAATGTCACCGCTTTCAGAAGATGTAATTGTACGTGCGTTACGCACCAAACATAAAAATAAAACAGAAGCAGAAGTTACCGCGGCCGCCCGCAAATCGGGGGGCTACCTGGGAACAGCACTGGAGCTTTTGTCCGGAGAGGATAAAAGTATTGCTTCTGTGAGTAAAATTTCCCGTGCATTAGTGGGAAATGATAAATATGCGCTTCTCAGCTCGCTGGTTGCACTTGAGAAACTCAAAAGGGATGAGATGATAGGAGTCCTGGAGGGGTTCCGACGCGTCTTTAGAGATGCCGCAGTTATAAAGTGTGGCAGAAGAGGGGATTACTATCCGGAGGAGGGTAAACTCCTCGCAAATAAGTTTACAGCTGACGGACTGTTGAACCTAGACAGTGGTTGCGCTAAATATATGAACTACGTGGACTCAAATGTAAGCGTTGCACATGTTGTCGGGGGACTAATCAGTCTATTTTCGGAGGAAAGAGTTTAATGACAGAGGTTATAGGAGTTAAATTTAAAAAATCTGGCAAGGTATACTACTTTGCACCTGATGAACAAGAGGTACAGGCGGATACACCCGTCGTAGTAGAAACCAGCCGTGGTATAGAGCTAGGGGAATGCATTTCTGGCAACATGTTTGTAGAGGATGACAAAGTTGTACAGCCCCTTAGGAAACTCATAAGAGTTGCAGATAGAGAAGATCTCAAACTGGCTGAGCAGTACAAAGCAAAGGAAAAGGAAGCCCTTGAAATAAGCCAAAAAAAGGCTGATGATCACGCCTTGGAGATGAAATTTGTAGACGTTGAATATACATTTGACGGATCTAAAATACTTTTCTACTTCACTGCAGATGGACGCGTGGACTTCAGGGAGCTCGTAAAGGAGCTGGCCGGGATATTCCATGTCAGGATTGAACTCCGCCAAATTGGGGTGCGGGATGAAGCTAAGATGCTCGGAGGTCTGGGAATTTGCGGAAGGGCCTTTTGCTGCTCTTCATATTTGGAAGAATTTCATCCTGTTTCCATCAAAATGGCCAAGGAGCAGGGTCTCTCTCTAAGCCCAACTAAAATATCCGGTACATGCGGAAGGCTTATGTGCTGCCTTAAGTACGAGCAGGACGCATACTCACACCTTCTAAAGGTGACACCCCGCAACGGTTCCTATGTTAAAACTGTTGATGGTGAAGGAACAGTTATTGAAGTTAACCTTCTAAGAGGACTACTTAAGGTCATCCTGACCGACGGTGGTGATACAGTAGCAAAGTACTACCCCGCTGAGGATGTTACCGTGCTAAGAAACGGAAAGGCTAAACTAAAGAAGATCCGAGAGGAAGAATAGTCCTTATGGATACTTTTAATTCCCGCAACACGAGGTACCGCAGCCCTTTAGGAGCGGTACCTTCAGGTGTTGGGGTTAGTATAACAGTGCGCCCTGAGAGCTACCGCTTTCCTATCTCCGGATTTATATACCTGGAATACGAGGCAACCGGCAAGGAAGTAAAATTGGAAATGAACCATAACGGTACGGAGGGGGAGCATGAAGTATTTACATGCAACATAGAAACCACGGACTACACCGGGCTGATATGGTATCACTTTCGCTTTGAAAATGAGGGCGGATTCTTTTATTATGGAAACAACTACAATATGCGCGGGGGACCTGCTACCTTTTATGGTGCAACAAAGCCTCCACGCTTTCAGTTGACCGTATATGACGGTTCATATAAATCGCCAAACTGGTTTAACAAGGGGATATGCTACCATATTTTCCCTGACAGATTCCACAGAACAGAAGTACCTGACGAGTCACAATACGCTGATAGACAGCGCATTATTAGAAAGGACTGGTATGGTACCCCCTACTTTTTACCGGAATCAAACGGAGAAGTAACAAATAGGGACTTTTTTGGTGGGAATCTTCAGGGTATTATTGAAAAGCTTGATTTTCTTGAGGATATTGGTGTATCCTGCATATATCTATCGCCTATTTTTGAAGCTTTTTCAAACCACAGATATGATACTGCTGACTACTCCAAGATTGACCCTATGCTTGGGGATGCGTCTATATTGGAGCAGCTATGCACCAAAGCCCGGGAGAGGGGAATCCGTGTTATTCTAGACGGTGTTTTTAATCACACAGGCTTTGACAGCGTGTATTTCAATGGACTTGGTAGATATAGCTCTCTCGGTGCGCACCAGTCTACAGAATCGCCCTTTTATGATTGGTATTCCTTTGAGAAGTGGCCCGATAAATACATAAGTTGGTGGGGAATTAAGACGCTTCCGCAGGTCGATGAGTCTAATGAGAGCTATCTCAACTTTATTGTGCGTAGTTCAGACAGTATTTTAAGAAAGTGGCTTCGTTTAGGTGTTTCCGGTTGGAGACTAGACGTTGCGGACGAGCTCCCTGACAGTTTCATAGCGCAGCTAAATACAACCGCAAAGCAAGAGAATCCTGAGGCAATAGTAATTGGTGAGGTTTGGGAGGATGCATCCCATAAAATTAGTTACGGTAAACGCAGAGAGTACCTCCTTGGCGGAGCTCTTGATTCGGTAACAAATTACCCATTTAGGTCTGCCACCGTTGAATTTGTAAAAGGGGGACCATCAAAGGAATTTGTCTCAAAAATGGGCTGTATTATTGAGAATTATCCACCCTATGCCTTGAAATCAGCCATGAATATTTTAGGAACGCATGATACACCGCGCATATTAAGTGTCCTCGGAAATGGATTGGACAGCCGCCCTAGGCACCAGGAAGTTTTTCTAGATGGGGAACAGAGGGCCAGAGCCGTAAAACTGCTAAAGATTGCATCTCTTATACAGTATACATTTGTGGGGACACCCTGTGTCTACTACGGGGACGAGGCCGGAATGGAGGGTTTTGAAGATCCACTAAACCGGCGGGGTTATATTTGGGGTCAAGAGGATCAGGACATACTAGCTTGGTATAAGAACCTTGGAGTTGTAAGAAGAGCCCACAATGGCTTGCAGGATGGGGATATTGAATTTCTATGTACACAGGATAGTGTTTTAGCTTATGTAAGGCGTTATGAAGACGAATGTATATATGTGCTTTGCAACAGGTCTGATAGGAGTGAAAAGGTCCTCTTACCAAAGTCCGGTGTAGTCATGTATTACGATATAATTAATAAGAAAACAGTTACAGTTACAGGTGAAGGAGAGGTGGAGATACCTCCTCAGTCACCACTGCTATTAAAGGAATTAAATGAATGAATTATAATGCCGGAAAGTATGATGTCTGTGTTATAGGAGCTGGGCACGCAGGAATTGAAGCTGCGCTTGCCGCGGCCAGG
>CAZIVK010000232.1:0-3425 GCA_964542515.1 uncultured Oscillospiraceae bacterium
CACTTGTTCATCATGGTAAGGTAATCACGGAAGCCACTCTCGATGAACCCAAATTTGACGGTACCATTTTCGTTATAGAATCCCGGACCTATATCAAAACCGGATGTTAAGCTGTGGGTTGTTGGGTTGTAACCAAGGTGGTAGATTGATAAGGGCTGCTCAACTCCGCCAGTGTCCTTGAAGGCTATAAGTGCTGTATGAAGTTCATCGTAGGTCTGCGGGATACTGAGCCCCGCTGTGTCCAGAAGGTCTTTGCGGATCATGGGTCCAATCCAAGCCGGTCGGTTTCCTTTAAGGATTGTAGTAAAAACTGCCTGGTCCTTGCCGTCCGTTGTGGACTGCTTATAAATAACATCGTTGGATTCAAGTAGGGCTTTGTAGTTTGGTGCCCACTTATCTATCAAATCATTAAGCTTTAGGAAAACTCCATCCTCTATAGCCTTGTCGTGGCCTCCAATGTAGGACGTAGCTGTAGGACTGTCCTGCATAAAAAGGATATCGTTATAGATCTTAGTTGCCAGCATCAGGTTAAAGTTTGCCGTTGCCTCATCCGGGGAGGAGATAGTATAGTCGATGTGGACATTGGTCCGCCTCTCCACCTCAATGTTTGCTTTAGCTTCAACTGGGCTTGCAAGTAGAGTTGATGTGAAGGGCATCCACAGAGTAAGCCTAACGGCCTCATCCAGTGGAAATGACAGGTCCGAGGCATTGGGACTGGCTGACGCGCCAGGTGAGCTCGATGCCGCGGGTGTGCCCGGAGTACAACCGGATAGTGATACTACAAAGACAATCAATAGGGCTGTAAATTTTATTGCATTCATAAGGAGTCTCCTAATAATGAGATATGAATAGTATGTCCCATACGTGGGGCTGTAAAACAAAACAAAAAAACTCTTGACAATTGAGCAACTGTTCAACTATAATATGATTGAACAGTTGCTCAACTGTTTGGAGGAGTGATTTATATTGGATAATAAAATAGACGTATGTGATTGTACAGTAATTCACGCTGATGTTGTGGAGCAGGTCAGTAATCACATGCCTAGGGAGTCAAAACTATATGACCTGGCTGACTTCTTTAAAGTCCTGGGAGACAGTACCAGAGTCAGGATTATGTGGGCTTTGGACGCCCATGAGATGTGTGTTTGTGATATAGCGGTACTTCTAAACATGACAAAATCAGCTGTATCTCACCAGCTGCGGCAGTTGCGTATGGCAAATTTAGTTAAGTTTCGTAGGGAAGGGAAAATAGTATTCTATTCCTTGGCGGATGATCACGTAAAGGATATATTTGAAAAGGGACTCGAGCACATTAATGAACTTTAATTTATTTTAATTTGAGGGTAGGGGAGTACATATGAAAAAGGTATTTAGACTGGTAGGACTGGGCTGCGCAAACTGTGCGGCAAAAATGGAGAGGGCAATCTGCAAGCTTGATGGGGTTGAAAGTGCCACCATAAGCTTTCTTACTACAAAGCTAACCATTAATGCCAATGAAGGTGAAATGGATAACATAATTGAAGCAGCACGTAAGATAATTAAAGATAATGAACCTGATGTGGTTATGAAGGGATAACAAACAGTATGAGTAACAAGAGCAGGCTTCTTAGGATTATTGCCGGCGGTGCAATCTTTATTGCTGCACTTATTTTAAATCCTACTGACAGAATGTTGCGGCTTGGTATGTACCTTGCGGCGTATGCAGTGGTTGGTATTGATGTACTGTGGAGTGCAGTTAGACATATTATCCGCGGAAAAGCTTTTGATGAGAACTTCTTAATGAGCATAGCCACAATCGGTGCTTTTTTTATTGGTGAATATCCTGAAGCAGTTGCAGTAATGCTTTTCTACCAAGTGGGTGAGCTTTTTCAGGAGTATGCAGTTAACAGATCCAGAAGGTCTATAACGGATCTTATGGACATTAGGCCTGATTACGCCAACGTAAAACGTGGTGATGACATTGTTGTCTCCTCTCCGGAGGATGTCTCCATAGGTGATATAATAGTCGTAAAGATGGGTGAAAAGGTGCCGCTGGACGGCCGAGTGCTCCAGGGTAACTCCACCCTTGATGTCTCAGCTCTCACGGGAGAATCTATGCCACGGGAAGTTGGACCGGGAAGTGAGTTATTAAGTGGTTGTATTAACCTGAGTGGGCTTCTAACTGTTGAGGTTATAAGGGACTTTGGTGAGTCAACCGTAAATAAGATACTGGACCTGGTTGAAAACGCCATAGAAAAGAAATCTCGTTCTGAAAACTATATAACGAAATTTGCAAAATACTATACCCCTGTTGTGGTAGTTGTTGCGGCAATGCTTGCATTTGTTCCACCTATGATATTAGGTGCGGGGGTCTTTGAGGACTGGTTGTACCGTGCTCTCATTTTCCTTGTAATATCCTGTCCATGCGCTCTTGTTATATCGGTACCGCTAAGTTTCTTTGGTGGAATAGGCGGGGCCTCCAGACAGGGAATTCTAGTTAAAGGTGGCAATTATCTCGAGGCACTCTCTCGTACAGAAATTGTTGTCTTTGATAAAACAGGTACGCTCACTAAAGGTACGTTTGAGGTTCAGGAGCTCCATGCGGTTGGCATTAGTAAAGAAAAACTCCTTGAATACGCGGCGTATGCTGAGAGCTTTTCAAACCACCCAATATCTCTGTCGCTACAAAAAGCCTATGATAAGGCCATAGACAACTCCAAAATTACAGAATCTGAAGAGATTGCAGGGTACGGTGTTCATGCGGTTGTTGACGGTGTACATGTGTATGCCGGTAACGCAAAGCTGATGGCAGACCTAGGCGTTAATGAGGTACACAGTTCTCTTATGGGCACAGTAGTACACGTTGCTGTTGACAGAGTATATGCTGGCTACATTCTTATAGCGGATGAGATCAAGGCCGATGCGCAAAGTGCCATTAAGAGTCTTAAAGCTGAAGGTATAAAGAGGATAGTGATGTTGACCGGGGACTCGCAAGGTGCGGCTACTAAGGTAGCAGAGGAGCTCGGAATAGATGAAATATACTGTGAACTCCTCCCCACGGATAAAGTGGATAAGCTGGAGGAACTCATGACAAAAAAGTCACCCAATGGCAAGTTGGCCTTTGTGGGTGACGGTATTAATGATGCTCCTGTACTTGCACGGGCTGACATAGGTATTGCTATGGGAGGACTTGGGTCTGATGCTGCAATAGAGGCTGCGGACGTTGTTATAATGACGGATGAACCTGCAAAGGTACTGACCGGAGTCCGGATTTCCAAGAAGACCCTGAGAATTGTCAGGCAAAATGTTGTGTTCTCACTGGGGGTTAAGGGAGTGGTGCTGGTTCTGGCAGCTCTTGGCTTTGCCACCATGTGGTCCGGTGTCTTTGCAGATGTAGGCGTTACAGTAATAGCCGTTATTAATGCAATGAGAGCACTAAAGCAGGG
>CAZIVK010000233.1:0-3381 GCA_964542515.1 uncultured Oscillospiraceae bacterium
TCATAGATTGTTCTTCTTTCCTTCAGAATTTACTTCAGGTGTATACTATTTGAAACGCAAGACATTCCAACTCAGCGCGGGAATAGTTACGTTAAGTTTCCCGTTATCAGTCTTACCTCCCGGTCCCTTAGTAGGAATTACATTGTTAGGGTTATCAGCTGTGTTGACCGCCTTAACGTCGTCGTTATGCATTGTTATATGCTCAGTTAGCGTAACGTCTCCAAACGAGCGCATATCAAGTGATAGACTGAAGTCCTCAGACATATCCCGATTTACGCAAAATAGCGAAACACTTCCGTCATCGCACAGAACGGCTGTGGCGTCTATATACGGAACATCTGTGTAGTCGGTACAGTCATATACCGGACTTGTTACCAAAGCCTGCAAAGCCTTGCCACGTCCGTACTTTGATGCGTGCATGAATGGGTAGTAAATGGTCTGCGCCCACGCTGCGCCACCGTTTTGCGTCATAATTGGTGCTATTACATTGACAAGCTGTGCCATGCAGGCAATCTTAACGCGGTCGGCGTTACGCAGAAGGGTCATTAACATACTGCCTACAAGCAGTGCATCCTCAAAGTTATATACATCCTCCAATAGTGGGAGGGCACGCCCCCATTTGTCCAGCTTGGTTATTTCCTTGTCTTGCTGGTGGGAGTGATACCACACATTCCACTCATCAAACGACAAGTTTATCCTCTTTTTGCTATGTTTCTTTCCCTTTATACTGTCACAGATTGCAACTACACTCTTAATAAAGTCATCCATATCCATGGTTCTAGCTAAAAACCCGGGAGTGTCATTAGTCGGGTTACCGTAATACCTGTGAAGAGATATGTAATCAACTGTGTCGTAACACTCTTCCAATACCTTTTGCTCCCAAGTCCCAAAAGTGGGCATTTCACTGCTAGATGAACCGCATGTAACCAGCTCTATGGAAGGGTCCACCCATTTCATAACCTTGCCCGCCTCATTGGCAATGCGGCCGTACTCCTCCGCTGTTTTATGAGCAATCTGCCAAGGCCCATCCATCTCGTTTCCAAGACACCACAGTTTGATACCAAAGGGATCACTTGCGCCATTCTTCTTGCGAAGATCTGACCAGTAGGAACCGCCCTTATGGTTTGCATATTCAACAACATTTCTTGCAGCATCAACACCGCGAGTCCCCAGGTTAATAGAATACATTGGAGCAGTGTTTGCTTTCCCGCACCAGGACATGAATTCGTGCATACCAAACTCATTTGTTTCTGTAGTGAACCATGCCAGGTCAAGCCGTTCAGGCCGCTGATGTTTAGGACCAATTGAGTCCTCCCAGTTAAATCCGGACACAAAGTTTCCACCCGGATAACGAACAACAGGAACGTCTAGATCCCGCACCAGCCTCATAACATCCCTACGAAAACCCTCCTCATCAGCTTCCCGATGACCAGGCTCATATATGCCTCCATACACACAGCGTCCCAGATGCTCAACAAACGAACCATAAATTCTTGGATCTATTTGCCCAATAACGTAGTCCTTATCAAGAATAACAGATGCTTTTTTCATATGACTTTGCCCCCTTCAATTAAACCTCAATGAGGTTACTTTTATACTCTTGACTAAATACTAGCACGCTGCTAGGATGATGTAAAGATGATTAAGCAAATTCAACAGAATACCGAGGGCATGATTGCCCTCGGTAAGCTTATGTTATTAACCTATAGCAACTGTTGATATTGTGTTTGCGGGGAAATCCAGACGTATTACTTTTCCGTTTAGGCGGATAGCAACTCCTGTGTCATCGGTGTTATTGTTGAGGAATACTACTGCCAGAGTTCCGTCAGGGTTTTTGGCTGCGGTCATTTCAAATGCATCACTGCAGCGGCTGAAGCCAATTCTTTTGGCACCTGGCTTAATGTACTTTGCAAAGTGGCGCACATAGTAGTGTGTGAGTTTCTTGCGGAATGTTCCATCTTCATTAGCAATCATTCCTGCGGTAAATCCGCGGGGAACGTGGCGTGGGCCGCCGTCCTTATCCACAATGAAGTTCCAGTCTATCCAGCGCTCCATACCTGCGTTTAAGTTCCCAATTATATCATGGGCATAGTGCGCTGCCTGGCCATATTCAATGGTTCCTAGGCTCTTGCTTGGGCCCATGAAGCTTGACATACCACTCATATTAAACTCACAGCACTCTGACATAACAAGCTTCTTTTCAGGGAAGCGCTCGTTAACCATTTTTACTGCTTCAAAGTGATCTCCTGAGTACCAGTGAAAGGCTATGCCTTCAATCATGTCCCTGGTTGTGTCATCAATGATATCCAGTGCACGCTCTAGGACGCGTTCCTTGTTGTGGTCCCAGAAGTAGAGGCCAACGGTGTGTGTAAGTCCTGCTGCTTTGAGCTCTGGGTAAAGGAAGTCACGGATAAATGTTTTTTCCTGTTCCGCTGTCCATACACAACTGTCCCAGTTTGTGGCGGCTATGGACTCATTTTGCACCGAGAGCATAGTTACCGGGATACCCTCTTCTAAATATGCCTTTACAAACTTTACCATGTACTTAGCCCAGGACGCATAGTACTCAGGTTTTAAGCTACCCCCGTGCGAGCGGCTTGGCTCATCATAGGAAGGAGGCTTTACGCCCATCATTCCGTAGATAGCTGCATCATTGCCTATTTTTGCAGGTGGTGTCTTCCAACATGCCGGAGGCGACCATGGGCTCAACATAACGGATATAGGCTGCTTAGACATGGCCATTGCCTCTTTAAGTATAGGAAGGATATACATATGGTCACGTTTAAGTGAGAATGTTTTGAGTTCCGGATCTGCCATTGGGTCTTCAACGGCCTGATACTGCTCAAGGGAGTAGTCACAACTATCAATATGCACACGCACAAACTTTGTATTATATCCATCTTCAGTGAAGTAGGATTCAAGAGCCTTTTTACGTGTTTCCGGACTCATCTTTGATAGGAGATAGGCGGAAGTTTCAGTCATTGATCCACCAAAACCCTCAATTGTTTGATACTCAAAATCCGGATAGATGTTTGCAACTCCAGATTCCAGATGGCGGGACTCATCCGACTCCAAGGTTACCGGAATATCATGTACCCGTTCAACAGCTTCACCATTTAACGCATAGGTGATAATTTGCTTACATTTAATCATAACAGCCTCTCTTTGCTTTATTTTTAGCGGTTCATGTACCTGTCGTAACTTGCTTGTTTTATGGAAATACAGTTGTCTATTCCCATGCTTTTAATTTGATTTGTGAATGTATCAAACTCATCAATACTCATGTCTCCTACTATAAACTTAACAACAGTTTCACTCACATAAGTCTGAATATCTGCGTAAACGGAAGAATAGCTAGAACTCTCTGTTGTTGTAAGAGTT
>CAZIVK010000234.1:0-3361 GCA_964542515.1 uncultured Oscillospiraceae bacterium
AAATTCAACAGATCTTAAAAAAGCAGGGGATTTATACGGGGAGTATAGAGGGAATCTATGGTTCTAGGACAGCAAGTGCTGTTAAAGCCTTTCAAAAGAGCGTAGGCATTGCAGTAGACGGAATATGTGGACCAGTCACACTAAAGTATCTAGGTCTTCAGCATCTCTCATCAGGTGGAGGTACAGGTGGGGGATCCTCATCCTCCTACAACAACAACCTAGCGCTACTGGCAAAACTTATATCTGCGGAAGCTAGAGGAGAGCCCTATAACGGACAGGTTGCTGTAGGAGCTGTAATAATGAACAGAATAAAGCACCCGTCCTTCCCTAGTACACTCTCAGGCGTTATCTACCAGCCCAGGGCGTTTACCGCCACTGACGATGGCCAGATCAATGAACCTATAGTCGATTCAGCATTTAGGGCTGCAGCGGACGCACTCAACGGCTGGGACCCCACAAGTGGTTGCATATACTACTTTAACCCCTCCACCGCTACAAGCTCCTGGATATGGTCCAGACCTCAGGTTATGACAATCGGCAAGCATATATTCTGCAAATAAAAAACAGACCCCCTTCCAAGCTAAAAGGAAGGGGGTTGTTTTGAATATATAGTGCTATTTTATGATTTCTACTTTTCCTATAAAAGGGAGTCTCTTAGCTTTTCCACCGGCGGTGTTGACTATTGCCATGATAGCAATAATTACAATTGCAATCCAGCCTACAAAGCTCACAAGCCAACCAATAAAGGGGATCCACATAAGGATACTGCCGACTATACCCCATGCAACGGAGATAAGGAGCAATAGCAGGCCCTGGTTAGAGTGAAAACGTCCAAATTTGGAGTCCGGGGATGCCAAAAGCGGTAAAAAGAATATTATGTACGATAGAGCTGCCATAGTTTTATTGGCCTGAATATCTGCGGGATCAAAGGCACCCGATACATCCTCTGTGTTTTTTACTGCATCTTTAAAATTCTCGATAGTATCATTTACTGGTGCTTGGTTCTGAGTCTCACGAGCCTCTGTTGGAGTTCCACATTCATTGCAGAATTTTGCGTTTTCTTCAATGCTAGCGCCGCAATTTTTACAAAACATATAAACCTCTCCTGACAAATGATATTTTGAGTTTCCTATATACCTGCTTCTCTTAATTAAATATATCATACTCTCTAGCAAATTCAATAGAAATATAGTACTTTTTTTATATATCTCTTTCCCCTGATATTTTTATGACCTACTCCGATGCATGCTTCGTTGCATATATTCATTATATATACGGCTTTACCCCTATATTAAAATAATTTTACTGTGTCCCTTGCATAAATACACATTCTGTGTTATTATTCTCTCTATCCTATACTATTACGATTGGAGAAAAGTATGAGTAACAAAATTAATAAAGTTGTCCTTGCCTATTCAGGCGGACTGGACACCTCAATCATCATCACATGGTTAAAGGAGACATACGGCTGTGAGGTCGTAGCTGTCTCAGGAGATGTAGGCCAAGGCACTGAGCTTGATGGCCTTGAAAAAAAGGCCCTGAACACAGGCGCATCAAAACTCTACATTGAGGACTTAAAAGATGCCTTTGTAAATGATTTTATCTTCCCAACACTTAAAGCAGGTGCGGTATATGAGGGTGAGTACCTCCTTGGCACATCCTTTGCACGCCCCATTATTGCTAAAAGGATGGTTGAAATTGCACTGGCAGAGGGCGCAGATGCAATTGTTCACGGCTGCACAGGAAAAGGTAATGACCAAGTCAGGTTTGAACTTACAATCAAGGCCTTTGCTCCGGACATGAAGATCATTGCTCCATGGAGGGAGTGGTCCATAACGAGCCGTGAAGAGGCTATTGACTACGCTGAAGCCCACAATATTCCCCTTAAAATTAACAGAGAGACAAACTACTCCAAGGATAAAAACCTGTGGCACCTCAGCCATGAGGGAATGGATCTGGAGGATCCGGGAAATGAACCTAACTACAACAAAATCCTAGAAATGGGCATAACCCCAGAATCTGCACCGGACTCCCCCACATATGTAACACTTGGGTTCGACAAAGGGATACCTGTATCTCTCAATGGGGAAACTCTTGACGGCGTACAGCTTATTGAGAAGCTCAACCAGGTAGGTGGAAATAATGGTATAGGTATAGCTGACATTGTTGAAAACAGGCTTGTTGGCATGAAAAGCCGCGGTGTCTACGAGACTCCCGGTGGTTCCATCCTATATAAAGCACACAGCATCCTTGAGAGCATCACACTTGATAAAGAGACTAGTCACCTAAAAGCTCAGCTATCCCATAAATTTGCAGACTTAGTCTATAACGGACAGTGGTACACGCCAGTAAGAGAGGCCCTTTCTGCCTTTGTAGACAGCACCCAACAGTACGTCACAGGCACAGTAAAGCTGAAGCTGTACAAGGGGAATATAATCCCCGCCGGTGTTTGGTCGGACTACTCCCTCTACTCTGAGGATATTGCAACATTTGGTGAGAGCGACTACAACCAGAAGGACTCTGAGGGCTTTATAAACCTATTTGGTCTACCCATAAAAGTAGGAGCAATGTTGAGAGGTCAGAAATAATGAAGCTTTGGAGCGGACGGTTCTCAAAAGAGCTGGACCAGGATGTGGATGACTTTAACTCCTCAATTTCATTTGATTCTCGTATGGCCTTGGAGGACATACAGGGGTCTATAGCCCACGCAAAAATGCTTGCTGCTACCGGCATAATCAGCGCAGATGACGGCATGCAGATTGTCTCTGGTCTAGAACAGATACTTCAGGACCTTGAAAGTGGGGTCCTTACCTTCTCCGCTGATGATGAGGACATCCATATGTTTGTTGAGCGCGTGCTTACTGAACATATAGGAACTTCAGGAAAGCGGCTGCACACCGCACGCAGTAGAAATGATCAAGTGGCACTTGATCTCCGTATGTACCTTAAAAGTCAAATATCTGATATAAAGGAACTCATTCTTGCACTAATGGATGTAATTGCAAATAAGGCATCATCCCACTTAAGAACGGTCATGCCCGGTTACACCCATCTCCAGCGTGCACAGCCCACAACATTTGCACACTATATAATGGCATATGCCGAGATGCTTCGTAGGGATATCGGAAGGCTTGAGGACTGCTACTCCCGTATGGACGTCATGCCCTTAGGTAGCGGCGCTATGGGTGGCACCACCTACCCTATAGACCGCAATATGGTTGCAGAACTACTTGGTTTTACTGCCATAACTCCAAATAGTATTGACGGTGTTTCAGACCGAGACTTTGTTATAGAGCTTGCGTCAGCGCTCTCCACCGTTATTATGCATCTAAGCCGCTTTTCCGAGGAAATAATTCTCTGG
>CAZIVK010000235.1:0-3343 GCA_964542515.1 uncultured Oscillospiraceae bacterium
CAAATATACTTGTCTGAATAAAGTGGTAGATCTCTCCACCCTCATATTTATGTGCCTTTTCACCGTCGTACACAATGTTGTTGTTGAATACCAGCTTCAAAAAGTCACAGCCTATGCACAAAAAAGCAATTTTACAGGAGGTGGCTGCCTGGGGGATCTCATAGTGGCGAACACTGCGGTTCAGCAGGCAGATATCCCCTCTTTGATAGAGAAACGAGCTGTTTTCAATCTTCTGCTCTATCTCCCCCTCCAGAATAAACATAAACTCAATATAGTCATGGTGATGTATTTTGGGCACTATATTATGACCACCATGATTGCTTCCTCCAGGGTAAAAGACAGAATGATTCTGTTTACCTCGTTCATAGGTATCAAATAGGACGTGTAGAGGAACTAATAAGCTATTCTGCCTGGTTATGTCACTGTCAGTATAGCGCTCCTCCATTGCACCTTTATCTTCTCTGAAGGTCATACAGTCATTCTCCCTTCCCACTTTTACCTAAACTTCCTGTTAATATTATCAATGATTAAGCCCCAGGTGTCAATCGCACATGGCAACTTTCACGGTTTAGTCTCACGTACTGTGGTAGATGTGCGTTTTAGATATATCATTATTTTAGTTACAATTTATAATTTGGTATATTGAGCGAGAGTTCTATAATAGTATTTAAAGGAGAGTAACTAATGAAAAAAGTAAAAGCTTTATCACTTGTACTTGCAATTGTTTTGATGTTTGCGCTGTTTTCCGCATGCGCAGATGAAGGAACACAACCTTCAGCAAGCCCAACAAGTCCATCTACCTCAAAAGAGCCAAGCAGTCCCGGCGACAACGAGGACGATGTTCTCAGTTACCCAGTACCTGGCGAAAGAACCACATTTGAAATCTGGGCATCAGGTTTCAACTCTTCAAACAAATATGGGTACACTACATTTAATGACTACCCCGCATACGCAGAGCTTGAACAAAGAACCAACGTCCACATAGATTGGATTCTTCCCGCAGATACCACCGATGTTCAGGCGAGCTTCTCACTAGTCATCGCATCCCAGGATTATCCCGACTCCTTCCAGGGCGTCATGGATCTATACACTGGCGGAATGGATTCCTACGTTGAAAATGAGATTATAATTGACATCAAGGATATTGTTGAGAAGTATAGCCCGGACTATAACCAATATTTCAAGAGCGATGACGAATTTAGAAAAGGTTTTGTGTCCGACACAGGAAATATGCCTGGTTTCTATGCCATTATGAAAGAAAAAGAGGGCTCATGGATAGGTCCCGTAATCCGCGCTGACCTATATGACAAGTTTGGCAAACCTGACCCAGTCACTCTTAACGACCTACACGACTATCTCACACTAATGAAAAATGAGTACAATATGAATGGACCATTGCTCTTCAATCAGCAGGGTCTCGTACAGTTTATACTTGCAGCATGGAATATCGAAGCAAAGTTCTATGTTGTGGACAAAACAGTAAAGTACGGTGTTGCTGAACCCGAGTTCAAAGAGTACATCGAGATGATGCTCCAATGGTATACCGAAGGTTTAATCGACCGCGACTTTGTATCAAAGAACACAATGTGGTATCACCCTGATTACATGACTAGCGTTGTTTCAGATGATTACGCCTACTTTGATGCATTTTATGGCGCATTTGATGGTCTTTATGCCTCAGCAGCAAACCCAGATTACAAGCTAAGAGCTGTCAACGTACCGGTACTTACAGAAGGACAACCAAGGCTTGTCCGCGACCATAGCGCGCACGACATCAGCAGAATTCGTAACTCCGTCGGAACAATTACAGTGGATTGTGAGCAACCTGAAATACTCGCTCGCTGGTATAACTACTTTTACACCGAAGATGGCTTTACTCTGGCAAACTACGGAACTGAGGAGAACCACCAAATCGACGCTAGCGGCAAACTCCAGTACACAGATGCACTACTATCAAACCCAGGCGAAGGCTTTACTATAATGGACGCAATCAACCAAATTAGAATGCCGGTCCACGTTGTTCAGATTTATGATTGGTCTCACCAACTACTACCAACCCTAAAATCTGAGGCCGTTGAAGCTAACTCCATTTGGGACAAAAACTATACCGAGCAAAGAACAATGCCAAGTATGGTTACCCTGACCGCTGACGAAAGCAACTCCTACTCAGCTATCGCTACCGACCTGGACACATTCGTCTCGGAAAACATAGTGAAGTTCATAATTGGACAGAAGAGCATGAGCGAATACGACGCATTCATAGAACAGCTATATGATATGGGTCTCGAGGAAATGATCTCTTACAAACAGACAGCACTTGACCGCTATAACAACAGATAAAAAATTATAAAGGTGAGGCATACCGTTTGAAACGGTATGCCTTACCTTTATAATTTAAACTATTATATGAATATACGTATAGCTGCTATAAGTGTCATAACTAGGACTATTCTACGGAATACTTTGTCGTTAATCTTCTTTAGCACTTTCAATCCAATCAATGCGCCCAGTGCAATTACCGGAATCATAACCGGTGTAAGTATTAGTGATGAGATGCCAATGTTGTTCCATAGGAAGATTTGAAAGGGCAACTTTGTGAGGTTGACCATAAAGAAAAACCATGCATTTGTGCCCATGTAGTTATTTTTACGTAAGCCTAGTGCCAAAAGATAAAGGCTGAAAATTGGTCCTGCAGCGTTTCCGATCATTGATGCAAATCCACTTAAAACGCCAACACTTATATAGAACCATGGCTTTGTAGGTACGGACTGATTTTTTCCCTTCCATTCCGAGTGAATCAGCAGGGCCAGGCAGAGCAGAATAATGCCACCTATTAAATACAGAAAGGCCTTGTCATTGATGAGGTTTCCAACCAGCGCACCAATGAGTATACCTGCTATAGCTGAAGGCATAGGTGTCAATACATTTTTCCACACCACATCCTTGCGATAGCTCCATATGGCAAATAGGTCACCCATCATGAGCATAGGCAGCATTATGCCGGTGGACTCTTTTCCCCCAAAGATTGTGGCCATCAGGGGAATTGCTAGCATTGTTACCCCGCCGATTCCTGTCTTTGCAAACCCAACAACCAGTGCTGTGAGTACCAGTACAGTCCATTCAATTGGACTTAGCGACAACGTCTGTTGAATTAATTCCATTTTTAAATTCCTACTTTATCTAATTTGTCCCTCACCATAGATGATGTACTTAATTGATGTGAGCTCCTCAAGGCCCATAGGTCCCCGGGCATGTATTTTCTGAGTGGATCTGCCAGTTTCAGCACCGGGCCCAAACTCAAAGCCATCTGAAAAACGGGTGGAGGCGTTTACATACACACAGG
>CAZIVK010000236.1:0-3340 GCA_964542515.1 uncultured Oscillospiraceae bacterium
ACTACAAATGAAAGAGGCCACCGACCGCACAATAGGCGTACTGGATAATACCGGTACGGTTATAGCCAGCAGTGAGCTGAGCATAATCGGTAAGAAAAGGGAAGCCGCCGTGCTTGAACTTAACTCGTCCAATGACGGGAATATAAAAGTTGACGGCTGCACCTACAGAATTTTGTCAACATTCGGCAGTAACTTTGATTATGCAGCATTTGTTCAAGGTGAGGATGACACCGCAAAGAGCCTTGCTATCATTGCCACAGTTGCCTTAAATGGCGCAAAGCAGTCCCATGATGAGAAGCATGACAAAGCCACGTTTATTAAGAATATCATATTGGATAATATTCTCTCAGGGGATATTTATATCCGTGCACGTGAGCTTCACTTTGCAAGTGAAAACCCTTATGCTGTGTTACTCATACGCCAAGAGGACAAAACGGATCTAGCAGTTATTGACATTATCCAGAACATGTTCCCGGACCGTCAACATGACTTTGTTATCAATGTTAATGAAACAGACATTGCTTTGGTAAAAGAAGTCAAAAAAGGTACCGAGATTAAAGAACTTGTGTCAATAGCAAAATCAATTGAAGAGACAATAAACGCTGAGCTCTATATCAGGACAGTTATTGGCCTTGGTACAATTGCGCTCCATCTCAAGGATCTAGCTGGTTCATTTAAGGATGCACAGGTGGCCATTGAGGTTGGTAAGGTGTTTGACACTGAAAAGAGCATAATTGCCTATGAAAACCTGGGCATAGGCCGTCTTATCTATCAGTTGCCAACCACTCTTTGTGAGATGTTCCTTTCTGAGGTGTTTAAAAAGAACACCATTGACAGTCTTGACTCAGAGACTATCTTTACAATCAACAAGTTTTTTGAGAACAATCTAAATGTTTCCGAGACATCACGTAAGCTGTTTGTGCACCGCAATACGCTTGTTTACAGACTCGAAAAAATCAAAAAGCTTACCGGGCTGGATCTACGTGAGTTTGACCACGCCATCATATTTAAGGTTGCGCTGATGGTCCGCAAGTACCTTTCCAGCAGGGAGAATAAGTTTTAATGGTGCGCTTTTCCGGAGTTTTCAAGGCATATGAGAACGGAACCAAGGCTCTAAAGGGCATTGATCTCCGTATTGACGATGGGGAATTTACCTTCCTTGTCGGACCATCTGGTTCGGGAAAGTCAACCATCGTCAAACTCATAACGGCGGAGCTTAAGCCAAATGGGGGCCGTGTAATAGTAAATGGGTTCAATGTCAGCACGGTACGTCAATCCACCATCCCAAGACTCCGAAGGACACTAGGAGTCATTTTTCAGGACTTCCGCCTTATTGAAAATAAGACGGTCTATGAGAATGTCGCCTTTGCTATGAGAGTAATCGGTGCAAACCCCAAAAAAATAAAAGAGAGAGTGCCTGTAATTCTGGAGCTGGTAGGTCTTTCGCATAAGGCGCGCCGTTGTCCCCATGAATTGTCCGGCGGTGAGCAGCAGCGTGTAGCAATTGCAAGGGCACTTGTAAACAATCCGCGGCTTATTATAGCGGATGAGCCTACCGGAAACCTTGATCCTGAACGCTCCCGTGAAATTATGGCGCTTCTTGACAAAATTAACAGTCTAGGAACCACAGTTATTGCGGTGACACATGAACGTGATATTGTAAACAGTCTCTCTAAGAGGGTCATTGCAATAGACGGCGGAAAGATCGTGAGTGACAAAACAGGTGGGTATTATTCGGTATGAAGCGTTATGATTTTACTTACTTTTTGCGCGAAGGTGTAAGGAGTATATTTTTACATAGTTTTATGAGCTTTGCCTCGGTAGGCATCATTGTGGCCTGTCTCATTATTATCGGTAGTTTTATGCTACTGGCTATAAATGTGGGTGATATCATCACTGAGGCGGAGAGCTCCAATGAAATACTAGCTTTTATTGATGACAGTCTGTCTGACAGTGAAGCGCTGAGTGTGGGTTCTAAAATAAATGCAGTAAGAAATGTCGCAAAATCAGAGTTTGTTTCTAGGGACAAGGCATTTGAGGATTACTCAAATGAACTTGGTGATGACAGCTACTTGCTTGAGGGCTTGGATAGTGACTCCCTACTCCGGCATCGCTATCGCATTTTCTTAGAGGACATCTCTATTATGGATGAAACCGTGAAAACAATAGAAGGCATTGCAGGTGTATCTAGAGTCAACGCCAGCTTTGAGATTTCAGACGGTATCTTAAATCTAAAAAGGGTTGTTAACGTCATAACCTATATTCTGACCGCCCTGCTTATGGGTGTTTCAATATTCATTATTTCAAACACAGTAAGGCTTACAACCTTTGACCGGCGTGACGAGATTGCTATCATGAAGATGGTTGGAGCTACAGACTCCTTTATCAGGTGGCCATTTGTATGTGAAGGTTTCATTCTGGGTGCTGTCGCGGGATTTCTTGCTTTTCTCTGCCAATGGGGCATCTATAGACTTGCCTCGGATCAAATTGCGTCACAATTGGCACTTATCCAACTGGTTGACTTTAATTCTATTAAGGTACCACTACTTCTGGCATTCCTACTGACAGGATTTGTTGTGGGTGTGGGTGGGAGTGTTCTCGCCATACGGAAATTCCTAAGGGTGTAAATTCAAACAGAAGTCTATACAATGGAGGAAGTTTAATGTCCAATTCAACACTAAAAAAGGTGGCCACTGTACTTGCAATAATACTTGCAGTACTAATGGTAATGCCGGTTCTTGTTACAATTCTTACAGGGAGTGCAACAGCAGCCGTGACACAAGCGGACCTCAAGGCCCTCAAAGCGGAGGCAAGCAAGCTTGCAAACGAAAAGAACAAGCTTGAAAAGGATCTAAAGAATATCCGTAACAACAAACAGTCCGCAATCAAAGAAAAATTGGCTTTGGATAACCAAATAACTCTAATTCAGGATCAAGTTGAAAACGCCACGGAAATTATTCAGGCGTTGAGTGCTCAGATAGCTGAAAAGGAGCAGGAAGTTCTTCTTGCTGAACAGGATGAAGCCACTGAATATGATCTCTTTGTTAAGCGCGTACGTGCTATGGAGGAGAACAAATCAGCTTCATACTGGGGAGTTATTCTAAAAGCAGAAAGTTTCTCGGAGTTACTTAGCCGTGTTGAAGTTATCAACGATATAATTGAATATGACAAGGTTCTTTTGGCAGAACTAAAAGAGATCCGTGAGAGTATAGAGACTGCAAAAGTTGAATGTGAAGCAGACAAGCAGGAGCAGGACCTCATAAAAGCGGATCTTGAAAGGACAGTTCTGGAGCTTGAAACGCGCTACGTTGAGCAAAACGAATTTATTAAGAATCTTGAG
>CAZIVK010000237.1:0-3333 GCA_964542515.1 uncultured Oscillospiraceae bacterium
CTGTCCAAGCTTGAATTCCCTCACCTGTCTTGGCAGATATTGGGAATATCTTCAGGTTGGGGTTGCGCATAAGTGCGTACTCCTTGACTCTATCCAGATCAAAGTCAAAATATGGGAGCACATCAATTTTATTGATAATCAGTACATCACACACGGTGAAAATGAGTGGATACTTTAGAGGCTTGTCATCTCCCTCTGGGACGGAGAGTATCATCACGTTCTTTACTGCCCCTGTATCAAACTCTGCGGGACAAACTAAGTTTCCCACATTTTCAAGTACCACGAGGTCCAGATCCTCTGCGCCAATCTCCTTAAGTCCTTGCTCGGTCATACCGGCATCCAGGTGGCACATACCTCCTGTGTGGAGTTGGATAGCCCTAACTCCGGTGGTGGCAATCTTTTCAGCGTCCACGGAGGAGTCTATATCTGCCTCCATAACACCAATACGCATATCTGTCTTCAAGGCCTCTATGGTGTGCATTAGCGTTGATGTTTTACCGCTACCGGGTGAGGACATAAGGTTGAGCAGGAATGTTTTGTCCCTCTTAAGCTCTGCGCGGATGCGGTCCGCTTCCCTATTGTTGTCCGCAAATATGCTCTCTTTAACTTCAATAATTCTAACTTTGTCCAAGTCTCTGCCTCCTCTAGCTGGCTTCAATTTCTTTAAGATTTATCTCATCACCCTGCACAAGGTGGGTGTTTTCACTTTTGCAGTGGGGACATATGCGGCCGTGGGACACGGTTGCATATGTCTCATTGCAGCTATTACAGAGCGTCACTGCCGGTGTCTCATCAATAAGTAGGGACGACTCTTTCAACAGATCAGTCTTTTTAACCGCCCACTTCCAGCAGTCGCAAAGCTCCTTGTGTACAACACCGGATACCTCACCCAGCTCAAGGGTTACTGTGGAGACATTGCTAATATCATTTTCTGCACTTACACGCTCCACTGTCTTTATAATTTGAAATACAATTCCTAACTCGTGCATCTTACTTAACTTTCTGTTTGCCGAACTTTATCTTTAGCCCGCGTTTAATCATGTTGGGTAGGATAACTTTCATCTTGTCCTCAGCCTTCACCATCCTACTACAATCAGGAAGATCACGATGGAGATGGATTGCGTCAAATACGCATTTAGTGGTGCAAAGGCCACACCCTATACACTTGTTTGGGTCCACTATTGATGCACCACAATCAAGGCATCTAGCTGTTTCCTTCTTGACCTGCTCCTCTGTGAATGTCTTGTTATTTCCACCGCGCTGGCGTGGTGTGTTGTCAAAGGTGTCCATATCGATAACGGCATTTTCCTTATCCAACTCAACATAATAATTTGGGTTACGTCCTATTGTCATGCTGGTATTGGGTTGAACAAAGCGATGAAGCGATACAGCGCCCTCCTTACCTGCGGCAATAGCGTCGATAACAAATTTCTGCCCGGAGTATATGTCCCCTCCTACAAAGATGTCAGCTTCAGCTGTTTGATATGTAACAGGGTCTGCCTTGGCTGTTCCGTTTTGGTTGAACTCCACATTAGTGCCGGTAAGAAGTTCCTTCCAATCAGCCTTCTGGCCAATACAGTAGAACACTGTGGTACAGTCAGCTGTAACTGTTGTATTATCATCATATACGGGTGCAAAGCGTCCGGCTCCATCCTTAACCGATAGGCACTTCCTAAACGATATGCCAGTAGTCTTTCCGTCCGCGGACAGGACCTCTATAGGCCCCCAACCTGCATTGATAGCTATGCCGTCTTTTTCACATTCAGTGCGGTCTTCCTCACCACAGGGCATCTCATCATAGCTCTCAAGGCAATACATGCTGACACTATCGGCGTTGGAGCGTTTAGCTGTTCTAGCTACGTCACAGGCTACATTGCCTCCACCAATAACAACTACATTACCGGTGAGCTTATTTTCACCTTCAAGGTTGACTTTACGCATGAAGTCTGTGCCGGCTATGACCCCTTCACTGTCCTCTCCTGGGACATTTAGCTTACCACCACTCTGGAGTCCAACTGCTATATAGAATCCTTTATACCCCTGTTGGCGCAGCTCAGGAATTGTAATATCCTTGCCAACTTCAACGTCACATTTGAACTCAACACCCATCTCGCGCAGGATGTCTATTTCAGCCTCCACGACTTCCTTTTCCAGCCGGAAGTTGGGGATGCCGTTCATCAACATACCACCAGGTCTTGTTTCCTTTTCAAACACAGTGGGTTTATATCCCTTTTCAGCAAGGAAAAATGCGCAGCTCATTCCGGCAGGTCCGCCACCAATAATAGCGATCTTCTCCTCAAAACCACCACCAACTCTTGGGATGATTTGCTCAGGGATATAGCGGGACTCCGCCTTGAGATCCTGCTCTGCAATAAAGCGCTTGACCTCATCAACAGCAACTGCCTGATCAACAGTACTGCGTGTGCAGGCATCCTCACAGCGGCGGTTACAGATGTGTCCGCATACTGCCGGGAACGGGTTATCACGCTTTATAAGTTGTAGTGCCTCACGGTACTTACCCTGTGCAGCAAGTTTCAGGTATCCCTGTACCGCAATATGAGCGGGACATGCTGTTTTACATGGTGATGTGCCTGTATCATAGGTGTTTACACGGTTTTTATCCCTGTAGTCTATAGTCCACTTTTCAGGTCCCCACGGTGTGACATCAGGGAGCTCGACACGGGGATATTCCACCGGACCATCCTTAGAGCATAGCTTCTGGCCCAGCTTGACAGCTCCTGCAGGACAATACTGTACACACTGGCCACATGCAACACAGTTATCTGTTTCCACCTTAGCAACGTACGCACTACGGCTCAGGTTTGGTGTGTTAAAGAGCTGCGATGTACGCAAGGCGTTGCATATGTTAACGTTGCAGTTACATATTGCAAAAATCTTATCCTCACCGTCTATGTTTGTAATTTGGTGTACAAATCCGTTATCCTCAGCCTGTTTCAGGATCTGCAGAACCTCATCATATGTTATGTATTCACCGCGGTCTGTCTCAACAACGTAGTCCGCCATATCTCCCATGGCAAGACACCAGCTCTCCGGGTCATCCCCACAGCCCTCTCCAAGTTTGGCACGGCTGGCACGGCATGAGCACATACTCTTGGCATATTTGCCGTCATATTTCTTCAACCAGTGGGATATATGTTCAACACTAACCGATTGATTCTCCGTCTCTATAGCCTTTTCTACCGGTATAACATGCATACCTATACCTGCTCCACCGGGAGGTACCATAGGAGTAATTTTTTCCAGCGGCAGCATGGTCATGCGTTCAAAAAACAGAGCAAACTCAGGGTTCGCATCAATCTGGCGTTGCCGCAT
>CAZIVK010000238.1:0-3319 GCA_964542515.1 uncultured Oscillospiraceae bacterium
ATAGATAGCCTCTCTACAAAAACCATTGTGTCCGCCCGCGCCCCAAGACGGTCTCCATCTTTACTGACTTCAAAGGCAAACATACAACCATTTGGTTCCATTGAGCCGACCTTTTCCATTAGTGACTCACTCTTTACTGCTGTAACAGAGCTGAAATACTCTGCAGTTGCTTCATCTATATAGTATAGCACAACATCCTCAGAAACTGCTGACAAAATGAAGCGCCTGGCACTTATCCCGGTATCGGAAGAAACTTCTGTCTCCTGCCATAGGGCAAGTGCAGAGAGGGGGATCTCCCCCAAAAAATCAAAATAGACTCCCTCACTCTCAAGGGCCTTGGTCCACTCCGTTATTGTGACCTTTTCAGGGGCCGATGCGGAACCCAGCGCCTCACCTACCGTGGTTGAAACTCTGTTGTAAAGAAGGTCCATGGCGGTAGGGTCGTATTCAAGTCCATACCTCCCACCCTTCATAGTGACTGCACTGCGCACAGGTCTTGCGGCCTCATTAAAAGTGTGAACTCCATGCGTCTCAACCTTAACTGTACTACCTGTCACCCCAAAAGGTCTGAGCTGTGGATCATACATCCAAGTGAGGTATGTCAGATACCCGGTACTTACTAATAACACGCATATAAGTACCGTTTTCATTAGTTCCTTAATCCTGGTCATCTTCACATATCCCCCCATCTACGGGCAGGACTATAGTCACTGTGCTGCCTTGACCTTTATTGCTCTCAAACGTTATCCGTCCCCCGTGTCGCTCAACAATCTCCTGGGCAATGGTCAGTCCAAGTCCACTTCCTCCGGCATCCCTGGACCTGGCTTTATCCACACGGTAAAAGCGCTCAAATATACGGGAGACGTCATCTTCAGGCACGCCTATACCGTTGTCTGTGACCGATATGAACACCTCTCCGGCCTCAGCCCAGACAAAGACCTCTATCCGGCCACCGTCCGGGGTATACTTTACAGCGTTTGACACTATGTTTACAAGTACTTGCTCAATTTTATGGCTGTCACAGGGAATCTCCGGGATACTCCCCTTGAGCTCCAGACTGAGCTCGTGGTTATGTTTGACGGCTTCCAAATACATTGCCTGATAAACTCTTTCAACAAGTTTAGATATCTGAACATTGCTTATGTCCAATTGGGCGTTGCCATAATCAAACCTAGAGAGTGTGAGAAGATCAGACACAATGCGCGACATTCTATCGCTCTCCTTCATAATAACATTGAGAAATTCCTTTTCAGTCTCCCTGTCGATGTCATCCTTTTCAAAAAGTGTTTCACTGTAGCTTTTTACGTTTGTAAGGGGGGTACGTAGCTCATGGGACACGTTTGCAACAAACTCCCGCCTCACGTTGTCCAGCTTTGTCTGCTCAGTGATGTCATGAATAACGGCCATTATGCCGCCTTCACGTTCATTGTCTCCAAAAGGTGCAATAAAGACCTTCAGAGACATCTCCCCGACACTATAGTTTGTATCAAAGAAACTCTGTGGCTTGATTTCAAGCGCCTCATTCAAGGGAAGAACATCCTCAAGTATATCTAAGTAGGTGAGGTCTTCAGAATAGGGCAATCCAAAAAATTGTAGAGCAGCAAGGTTTACCTGAGTTACATTTCCCTCCCTATCAAAAGCACAGACCCCGTCCGTCATCCTGATAAAGAGCGTGTTCAGCTTGTCACGCTCATTTTTTACAGTATCAAGTGTCTTTTTCAATGTTCCAGCCATAATATTAAATGTGGATGTCAGTACACCTATTTCATCAGTTGAGTGCGTCTCAATTTTCCCGGAAAAGTCCCCTTTTGATATGGCTGAGGCGCGCCGAGTTAGGTTCTCAATAGGTGTTGTCATAGTCTTAGAAAGTAAAAAGCTTAAGAGCACCGACACCGCAAGACCAAAAAATATTGACTCAAGGATAATGATAAACATCTCTGTTGTCAAATCCTGCTGCCTCTGTTTATAGTCCAAAATGTAGACTATATAGGTGTTTTCCTCTCCACTTATTGGAATTGCCACATCTATGTAGGATGAGGTAATTGAGCGGGAAAAACCCGGCTCCCCACCCATTGCAGTTAAAATATTAGGCGTCAGTTCAAGTCCTGCTCCACGTTCATTATCTGAGCCAACAATATACTTTCCTGTGTTTGCGTCTAGAATATAGTAGTTTCTATTGTAGATATCAACACCCAGGTTTCCCGAGTAGGCTTTGAGAACAGCATTCATAGCCGAGGGTCCGTCCTCTTCATCAGCAGCACTGCGTAAAAAGGCAACAAACTCGGCATTCTCTGAAAACTCAGTGACCATCTGCTCAGAAAACTCATCAAGATGGTACACAGCAACACTGTTGAGCAGGAATGTTCCGACAACTGCCATAATGGATATCATCAGAAGTACCAGAATCAACACCAATTTTAGGTACAGGCTTCGGAACATATTATTCCTCCGTGAACATATACCCCGCACCACGTTTTGTGGTTATATAATGGGGTTCTGCAGGGTTGTCCTCTATCTTCTCCCTCAGGCGGCGCACAGTTACGTCAACCGTCCGAATGTCCCCGTAATACTCGTAATTCCATACCTTCTCAAGGAGCTCCTCACGGCTAAACACCTTGTTTGGTGATGCCGCCAGAAACTTAATCAGCTCAAACTCACGCTGAGTCACCTCTATTGTCTTGCCGTTCTTAAGTACTTCAAAGCGAGCAAGGTCAATTTTTATGCCACCGGTTGATATGATGTCCCCGTCATGCCTTGGTGTAGACGAGTTCTCCTCCATAACACTCCGCCTTATGTTTGCCTTTATACGAGCGAGAAGTTCACGCATTGAGAAGGGCTTTGTTATGTAGTCATCCGCACCCAGTTCGAGACCAAGGATTTTATCAGCCTCCTCCTCACGGGCAGTCAACATAATTATTGGTGTCATAGCACCTGCGTCACGCACCTTCTTGCACACATCAAAACCGCCCAGTTTTGGTAACATCACGTCAAGTAGAATAAGGTCCGGGTTCTCCTCAAGGGCAAGTTTAAGTCCGGCTTCACCGTCCATAGCCTCTATTGTGTCATAGCCCTCCCGCTTGAGGTTAAAGCTAAGTATGTCCATAATGGACTTTTCATCCTCTACAATCAGTAGTTTCTTACCCATATTTCCCTCCATATAACTGTATCTATGAATTAGCTATATTACATTATATCACACTTTTCGGTTTGACAAAGTAACTTTTCATGATTAACTGGCAAAATGGCATATATATGCCGCTTTACGCACTTTCTTTTATCAACCTTTCTTATTGACAATATCCCGACTACACTATAGTAT
>CAZIVK010000239.1:0-3316 GCA_964542515.1 uncultured Oscillospiraceae bacterium
CGGAGAGCGGACGTAAGGAGCGGCCTGAAAACAGAAACCTTGCGGAGGCTGCAGAGCAATATATTGCAGAGAAGCTGCCCGGAATAAAGGTTGCAGCAATAAAGATAATGCTGGGTTCTGTGCTTATAGCATCCCTTGCCACGGTCACACCTCCGGTCGCGGCGAGTGCAGCAACTAATGTCACAAAACAGACTGTACAGACTCAACAGAGCGAAGTGAGGGTTATGGTTGACGGTGCTCAGCGCAGGTTATCACAGAGTCCTATAAACCGGAATGGTACGGTGTATGTACCTATTAGGGATATTGTGGAAATGGTAGGAGCTGATGTATGGTGGAACGCCAGCTCTAAGACTGTTGGAGTAAACAGGGCAGGCAATAAAATAGCTTTTGTTGTGGGATCGGCTGCTGCAAGGGTGAATGGCAAAGTAGTTCCAATGAAACCATCATTTATTGTTGCCGGAAGGACTATGGTGCCGATAAGGTTTTTAGCGGAGCAGTTTGGCATGGTGGTCAGTTGGGACAACAACACCAAGACAGTTTCTATTAATACAGGAGCCCCACCCAAGACGGTTGTTACTGGATCAAACTACGTGACTTACGACAATTACGTTGTCAAGTCGGGGGATAACTTCTGGAATCTCAGTATAAAGTTTGGCATACCGATGCCTGAGCTAATAAAGGCAAATAACTTAAGCCAGAACTCATCGCTCAAGGTTGGGCAGCGCCTAGTTATACCTGTACACCACGTTGCAGTAAAAGCGACTTCGGGGGAGCGGTATGGGGAATATCTGGACTGGTGGACTGAGGCGCAGTACGTCTTTGCAATAAATAAGGTTGCCACAGTTACAGACTTTAAAACGGGTATTTCCTTCCAAGTCAAAAGAACCATTGGAGCAAATCACGCAGATTGTGAACCTGTAACGTCTAAGGACGCAGCCTTAATGAAACAGGTATGGGGAGGAAACTACTCATGGAATGAGCGCGCAGTATTGGTACAGGTGGACGGAAGAAAGATTGCCGCCTCCATGGCATCAATGCCCCACGGAGTTGAGTACGTACCAGGCAACAACTACACCGGACATTTTGATATTCATTTTAAGGGAAGTACCAGACACTCTGACGGGTTGATAAACAACAATCATCAAAATCAAATACGCGTAGCGGCGGGGATAATAGGAGGTTAATATGGACGAGGTAGGAAACACCGAGGAGAAAAAAGCCGACATTGAGCAGATACAGGACCTAGGATCTATAACTATATCTACCACATCGGACAATATACACTGCATTGTAATAGTGGGGCAGGTTGAGGGACACCAAATTCTGCCTCCGCAGAATAAAACAACCAAGTATGAGCATGTCCTACCACAACTTGCGGCAATAGAAGAGAGCCCGGACATAGACGGGCTACTGGTTCTTTTAAATACTGTGGGTGGAGATATAGAGGCAGGACTAGCAATAGCAGAGCTGATAGCAGGGATGTCCAAACCTACGGTGTCACTGGTTCTGGGTGGAGGACATTCCATTGGAGTTCCGCTGGCAGTGGCCGCAAAGTATTCGTTTGTGGCGCCGACTGCTGCCATGACAATCCATCCTGTGAGACTAAACGGTATGGTGATAGCAGTGCCCCAGACATTCAACTATTTTGAGAAGATTCAGGAGCGAATAGTTAAGTTTGTGTCGGCGAACTCAAATATAACAGAAAAGAAGTTCCGTGAGATGATGTTGAAGACGGGGGAGCTTGCAGCCGATGTGGGGTCAGTTATTGACGGTGAGGAAGCTGTGGCGATTGGCCTAATAGATGAGTTGGGCGGGCTGTCCGATGCACTTAGAACTCTCCACAAAATGGTGGCCGATGTCAAAGCATCAGCGGACAACTCTTGACTGTATTTTGGCGGCTGCTGCAAAAAGAATAAATGCAACGAGGTTTACCGCCACTACGCTTGGACCTGCGGGTGTGGCGTAGGCGTATGATATTACCATTCCAATGAAGAAACAGATGACCGATACAACAGCCGAGCACACTATGACACCTTTGAAACTCTTGCAGACACGCATGGAGGTGAGTGCCGGAAAGATAATTAAGCTCGATATAAGGAGTGCCCCCATCATGCGCATGCCAATAACCACTGTAATGGCGGTCAGTAGTGCAAGAAGCATGTTGTAGACGTCTGAATTTGTGCCGGTTGCCTTGGCAAAGTTCTCATCAAAGGTGACAGCAAAAATTTTGTTATAGAAGAGGATGAACAGCACAAGGACAAAGACCGATAGTACTATGCTTAGGTAGACATCACTGTCACTCATGGCAAGAATGCTACCAAACATATAGCCAAATACGTCAATGTTCATTCCTGAAGTCAGTGAGGTGGCAAGTATACCAATAGCAAGAGCACTACTGGATACGAGAGCTATGGCTGCGTCACCGTTAAGCTTGCTTTTGTCACTCAACCTGAGCAAAAGAAACGCAGCCACCAACACCACTGGGATTGAGACATGCATTGGGGATAGGTTGAGTGCAAGGCCTAGTGACAGGGCTCCAAAGCCGACGTGCGAGAGTCCGTCACCTATCATGGAGTAACGCTTTAGTACAAGGCTTACCCCGAGGAGGGCTGCACAGAGGGCCACTAGAAAACCTACAATCATGGCGCGCACCAGGAAGCTGTATGAGAAGAGATCTGCAATTATATCAATCATGGTCTTTATTCCCCATCATTTTTCTGTAAGTTTCAGTTGTCATATAATCGGAGGTGGGTCCGTAATACAGCAGGCCGGTATCCATGTGGAGGATGTTTTTTCCGTACCTCACTGCACTCATCATGTCATGGGACACCATTATAATGGTCATCCTCTCCTCTACGTTGAGAAGATCCAACAGAGAGTAAAAATCAGAAGTAGCAACGGGGTCAAGTCCCGTTACGGGTTCATCAAGTATGAGGAGCTTATTTGCAGCACAGAGGGCGCGCGCCAGCAGCACACGTTGTTGCTGGCCGCCTGAGAGCTCCCGGTAAGACCTCTTTTGCAGAGATGTGAGTCCCAATAGGGACAGGTACTTAGAGACACGCTTTTTGTCATTTGGACTGTAGAAGGGCCGGAAACCTCTCTGGTTTAGGCACCCGGAGATCACTATTTCCCAGACGGAGGCGGGAAAGTCCCGCTGCACCTGGGTCTGTTGGGGGAGATATCCAATCTCACTCTGGGCCAGGCCCTTGAAGGTGATGTCTCCGGATAAGGGTTGCATCAAACCAAGTAATCCCTTCATAAGGGTTGTTTTTCCCGACCCATTTTCACCGAGTATATAGAGGTAGTCCCCCTCGTA
>CAZIVK010000240.1:0-3287 GCA_964542515.1 uncultured Oscillospiraceae bacterium
ATCAAATGTTTGCCAATAAATTATGCATTTTAGACTTTACGTAAAGGATATCCCGATCTATCTGAAATTTCATTGCATCAAGGGAGGGGAACTTGGTCTCATCCCGCAGAAATTCAATAAACTCAATTATGACATTTTTTCCGTAGAGGTCGCCGTCATAGTTTATAATGTAGGTTTCAACAACTATTTCAGGGGCGTTTGTGACAGTGGGTCTGCTGCCAATGTTGGTGACACCCAGATATATGTTGTTGTCAAATATGACACGGGTCATATAGACGCCTTTTTTTGGTTCCTGTATTTCCGGGGGGATCAGCATATTAATTGTTGGTATACCCAGTGTGCGACCTATTTTTTTACCGTGTTCCACCTTGTTTGATAGGATATGGGGGTGACCTAGGAACAGCGTTGCCCGGTCCATATCACCTTGAGCTATGAGTTTACGTATATAGGTGGAACTGACTGTAATGCCGTCAATCTCAACCCTTGGGATTATGTCGAAACCAATACCGTGCTTTGCACACTCCTCCTGCAGGAGTTTCACGTTGCCCTCACCTTTATATCCAAAACGAAAATCATATCCAACTACAATATGCCCAGCATTTAGGTTGTTTATGAGTATGTCCTCAATAAACTGCTTCCAAGGCATGTGCATCATTGTGTCATCAAAGCCTGAGAACACAACCTCATCTATGTAGTTGTATTTGCGCATAATATAGGCGCGGTCACTTACAGTGTTGAGCAAAAGTTGTGGATGGCCAGTTATTAAGTTGGTGGGGTGGCGGTCAAATGTAAAGACTGATGATTTGTAACCTTTTTCCTTAGCGACCTCAACCGCACGGCTCAGGAGGCGTGCGTGACCAACATGGACACCGTCAAAGAAGCCTAAAGCCACAGCACTTTTTTGTTTCTGTATATTCATATCAATTATCCTATTTCAAAGAAGTTTTTAACAGTTTTAAGAGCATAACCATCAGCTATTTTAACCAGGGAAGCTATCATCAGAAAGGAGTGGTTAGGACCGTAAACACGTAAGTTTGGTTCATGTTCCGGACACCCTTGGAGATTTAATGCTGATATATCCACTGGAATGATGGCACCATCTCTGCAGAGCTTTTCACCGTATTCGTTTATCTCAATTTCAGGGAGCTCATTAAACAGAAAGTCTACATCGATTAGAATATCATTCAGGTTCCCAGATTCTGCTGCAAGGGCGATATTTTCAATGGTATGGGCGGAGGAGAGGTCAAAAGGTCCGGTGGATGTCCTGCGCAGACCTGATAGGGTAGCACCACAACCTAGGGCAGAACCTATGTCATGTATGAGAGTGCGGATATAGGTTCCTTTTGAACACTTTACGTCAAAGATGTATTCGTCAGGTGAATGCTGTACTGGGTCAGATATGGAGTATATGGTTATTTCACGAAGGGGAACATCAACGCTTCCTCCACTGCGGGCAATTTCGTAGAGCTTTTTTCCGCCAACTTTGATTGCGGAGTACATGGGGGGACGCTGTAGCTGCTTGCCTACAAAAGAGGGGAGCAGATTTATAAACTCCCCTTTGGAGGGGAGCTCAGTTGATGTACTTAATATATGCCCAGTTATGTCCTGTGTGTCTGTGGTAATACCTAACTTGATGGTGGCTCTGTAGGATTTATCTGAGCTTAATAGCAGAGAGGAGGCTCGGGTTGCACGTCCAATAAAAATTGGGAGTACACCTGTTGCCATAGGGTCGAGCGTTCCACCATGGCCTATACGGCGTTCCTTAAGTATTCTGCGCAGTCTGGAGACCACACCGTGAGATGTGATGTCTATTGGTTTATCCACAACTATGATTCCGCTAATCATGCTTCTTACGCTCCGTGTAAATAGAGTTTAGGAGTGCCTCAAAAGCATCCTCAATATTACCTGTAAAGGTACATCCGGCGGCGCGCAAGTGGCCACCCCCACCAAGAGCTGAGCAGATTTTTGATGCATTGTCAGCACCACTTGTGCGGACAGAAATTTTCCAAAGGTTGTTGCTGCGCTCACGGAAGGACGCACCCACATCAACTCCATCTATGGTGCGGAGAAATGACGAGATGTTGTCAGTGTCATCCTCTATGAGGCCGAGCTCATCAACCATCTGTAATGATATAACGGAAAAGGCTATCGTGTTGTTGTCAAAGTAGCTTACAGCCTCAAAAAGATTGCTCTCAAGAGCAAACCTTGAACGGCTCTTTGTCTCAAAGAAGCGCTCGTTTATCTCTGTGAAATTGATGTTTGTTTCAAGGAGATCCGCAGCAACTCTGAGGGTTTCCGGAGTGGTGTTGGAATAGCGGAAGCACCCTGTATCTGTAGAGATAGCGAGATAGAGGGGAAGTGCTATTTCTGCAGTGAGCTCAATATTAAATTCGTGGCATAGGGAGAATATAATCATACCGCATGCAGAGCTGCCGGCATCAAGTAATGTGTTTTTGGCGTAGAGTTTGTTTGACCGGTGGTGGTCTATACATAGGTCTATTGAATCTGCAAGATGGGATGCATCCGGGGAGAGCAGAGCTGTGTCTGCAATGTCAACAGCCACTATATAGGAGGGAGTAAAGTCCTGAGGAACAAGAAATTCCTCAACAAAGGGGATGTACTTTTCCGTAATAGTGGAGTTGTTATGGATAAATGCGGTCTTACCAATTTTGCGCAGAATCATACAGAGCGCGGCGGAGGAACCCGCCGTGTCCCCATCAGGATTTGCGTGTGTCAATATCAGTATATTGTCCGCAGCAGATAGTAGCTCTTTGGCCTGTTTAGTTGTCAGATCCGTGCTCTTCTGGTTAGTCATCAGTAGTGTCCTCTGAATTCTCTGTAGTTTTAATTGACTGCAGCAGGTCATATATGTGCGCACCCTGTTTTATAGATTCATCACGCACAAAAATGAGTTCCGGTGTGTGGCGTAGTTCCACCTTTTTTCCTAGCTCACGGCGCAGAAATCCAGCCGCCGAGCTCAGACCTTTGAGTACAGGGGCTGTGTCAGCTTCATTTAGAACACTTATATACACATGCGCCTGCTTAAAGTCAGCAGTTGTATCAACGTGGACAACAGTTACAAGTCCACGCACCCTGGGATCCTTTACAGATGCCAGGAGTGCCGATAGGTTTTGCCTTATTTCTTCATTAACTTTATCAATTCTTGCCATACTTTACCTCACGATCAGTGGGCGATCTCAACCATTCTAAAGGCTTCAATGATATCGCCCTCTTTAATGTCGTTGTAGTCTTCTACGGTTATTCCGCATTCGTAGTTCTGTGAGACC
>CAZIVK010000241.1:0-3274 GCA_964542515.1 uncultured Oscillospiraceae bacterium
GATCAGATTAAAGCCGGTAAGCCCATCACGATTACCGATCCCGGTATGACCCGTTCCTAACAAATTGTAAGTGGAGGGAATACTGTGGAAAAATTTGATCTTGACCAGGCGCGGGGCTATATTAGGTTTAGCGGCCGGACTTTCACAGACTTAGAAAAATCAATAGAGTTCTTTAATTGGACCTGTTCTGGGTTTGAGGTACGGTTTACCGGTAAAAAATTGAGTGCAGAACTTATTTCTATACCTGCTAGAGTACCCATGACACAAGAAGAGCTATATGACTTTCCCTGGATTGCTGTTTTAATTGATGGCAGTGAGGCTTTTAGCCAACGCTTTGAATTAGCAGAAGGTGTAAATTGGTATACACTATTTGAAAGTGATACTGTTGAAACGCACACAATAAGAGTGCTCAAGCTCTCTGAAAATGCTCGGGGCAAAACAGGGCTGAAGGGCTTTGAGACGGACGGAGTACTTGAGTCACTGCCTGCGGAAAACTCATCACTCAGACTTGAGTTTGTAGGGGATTCAATTACATGTGGCTACGGGAATGAAGCTGATAACAAGGATGCCCCCTTTATAACAGGTGAAGAGAACGGTTGGATCACCTATGGGGCCTTGGCTGCACGTGAGCTTGGCGCACAGTTTAGCTGTATTAGTGTTTCTGGGATTTCGGTAGCACATGCCAAGCGGAACAAGTTTCCCTTCCCTCATCCGTTTCCCGCTATGGAAAACTTATACAGGTTTACTGACCGTCTATATGAACAAGGGGACAATAACCCTGGAGATGGCACTCAGTGGGACTTTGAAGCAAATCCGGTCAACGCTGTAGTACTTAACCTGGGCACGAATGATGTAAATGCAATAAAAATGGCCGATCCCCACGAAAAAGATGAGGAGGAGGATTACTTTGCTCAAAAGTATACAAGCTTTATACAGACTATCCGCCAGTTAAATGGTCCTGAAACATATATTTTGTGCACACTCGGCCCTCTTGACTACTATCTTTATAACACCATTGAAAAAACAGTTGAGCGCTATATAGGCCAAAGTGGAGATTCGCGCGTTGGATGCTATAAGTTTGGCGGTGTAAACCTGTTTACTGAAGGGTTTGGTGCAATTGGGCACCCCTCAGAAAAGACCCATAGGCGTATGGCGGATGAGCTCGTATGCCAGCTAAAAATGCGGCTTGAAATATTGAAGGGGGAAAAGAAATGAACTACATGAATAATCGTAAGGTATTGACAGAGGTAGTCGATGAAAAGGCAATTATACGGCATGTCTCAAAGCATAGGAAACCTGACGGATCTATGGATATTGAGGGGAATTTGAAACTCTGGAATGACGTAATGGGCCGCTTTGAAAAGATACAGCTTTGGGAGGATGGAGCTCCGGGTTATGATGGCCAGGATCCGCACCAGACTCAACCTTATATAGTTTTTGTTCCCGCACCGGATAATAAACCCCGGGGAACAATAGTGATTGCCCACGGAGGCGGATTTCAAACACGTTCAGGAAGCGAAGGCATACATGTTGCGGACTACTTTAATAATGCAGGCTACTCTGTAGCAATATTGTCCTACAGACTCTTGCCGTATACACGCAGAGATGCTATGGAGGACATGCACCGTGCAGTGCGTCTGTTGCGCTCAAGAAAAGATGAGCTTGGCATTACAGACAAAGTAGCAGTTATGGGATTTTCTGCAGGCGGTATGCTCTCAGGTAACTGTGCAACACACTTTGACTACGGTAAAAATGATGCTCCCGATCCGGTTGAACACTTTTCCTGCCGTCCGGATGCTGCAGTCATAGGGTATGGTGCGTTTGCCTCGGTAACGGTACTAAAAGGATTTATGGAGAACCCCTTCAAAGATAAAGACAGAGCCGAGAAGATGTATTTAGCTCCGGAAAAGAATATATCCGTGCAAACACCTCCCTTCTTTATTTGGCAGACCAATAGCGATGATCCAAGAAACTCCATGACCTTAGCAACTGCCCTAACTGATGCAGGAATACCTTTTGAACTTCATTGCTTCCCAGAGGGAGTACATGGTCTGGCTTTAGCGGACGGCAACAATGATTTAGGAATGAAGATTCCACATCTGATGCACTGGAGCAAGCTTTGCTCAGAGTGGCTCGAGAGTCTCGGCTTCTAGTCATACATATAAAAACCCTATCGTTATTTGTTAGAGATATTTGAACATATCACCTGCGGAAATAAATTGGATAGTCAGGTCATTGCCTACAATTGGACGGAGCCACTCTGTAGCCCAACGCATGCCGGCCTCCTCCTGCACAAAGTGCCCCGGAAGAATCATGCCCTTTGCTTTGCCAAGCATTGCTGCATCACGAATGTAAAGGGGAAGGGTCCACTCAACAATTTCACCGGGGATTATGACATCATACTTCCAGGATGCTGCCACTTGGGCGTTGTTGCTCCAATTTGTGCTGTCATTAGGTAGGAGATGTCCACAAAAGCCTACGGTAGAGACCTTTGCATCTGGGTTACCAATGTAACGGATTGAGTCAAGACCCATGGCCTTCTTGATGTGTAGAACCAGATCACCTAAAGAGGTCTCCGGAAGCTTGATTTCAGGCGCGCGTGATGAGCTCTGTACTTGGTATTCTGACCATCCGAGTTGTTTGATTAGATAGTGGAATATGCCATCAGGTTCATGGGCATGGATGTGGTCATGGTCACGATAGACAACAATACCGTTATTCACTAGCAGTGCAAGTTTCTCCTCATAAACTTCATTTCCTTCAAGCCATTCACATTCATCATCATAACCGCTGTAGAATGTGGGCTCATGTACAAATATAAAGTTTGCACCTATCTCTATTGCCTTGCGGACAATCTCAACTGTTGGAGCAATTGACACTAAAATGCCTGTGCACTCCACATTGGGGTCACCGCCTACTATAACGTCACAAGTTCTTCTGTTGCCTATGTCAGGGTGGTAGTCCAGTATTCCGTCTATAATGTTCTGAATTGTCAAAATAAGATCCTCCAAATTTAGTATGTAAATTTATCGTAGCATAAGCATGTAAAAATGTCAAACGATTTACAATTATAAAAAGCCCTCCGATTTTTGTAAATCCGGGGGAGCTTTAAATACATATATTATTGGATATGGTCAACTGTTAACTGCGAAAGTGCTCCCTCTCCTTATGACTTGGACGGGAAGGATGGAGCTGGACGGAACAATTTTGTCCTCCATAAGTTTGAACAGCAGGTCAAGTGCTAGAGCACACATCTCCTCAATAGGCTGGGCTA
>CAZIVK010000242.1:0-3267 GCA_964542515.1 uncultured Oscillospiraceae bacterium
CTTATTATCCACTCATCCAGTGAGTTTGAAGCTACAATTTTACATTGGGGGAATCCTGCTGCATCCAGCATTTTCCGTGCCTGTTTAGACAGATAGGTTATATCACCTGAATCCAGACGGATTCCGCACTCAGTTATACCACGTGGTACCAAAACTTCATTGAAAACCTTAATTGCATTTGGCACGCCACTTTTGAGGGTGTTGTATGTATCCACTAGCACTGTAGCGCTATTTGGATACAGCTCGCAATAAGTTTTAAACGCCTCATATTCCGAGTCAAACATCTGCACCCATGAGTGAGCCATGGTACCGCCGGCTGGCACGCCGTACAGTTCATCCGTCAGTGTACAGGATGTCCCTGCCACTCCTGCAATATATGCCGCTCTTGCGCCGTCTGTGGCGGCGCCTGCACCATGTGCTCTGCGTGCACCAAATTCTAGAACTGTCCTACCCTGAGCAGCACGGCAGATGCGGTTTGTTTTTGTAGCTATGAGTGACTGGTGGTTGATAGTGAGAAGTAAAAACGTCTCTATGAGCTGAGCTTCTATAGCGGGAGCCCTAACCACAAGCATGGGCTCGTTTGGAAACACAGGAGTACCCTCAGGCACTGAGTATATATCTCCGGTAAACTTAAACGTACCGAGATAGTCCAAGAATTCCTCAGTAAAGACACCCTTGCTCCTCAGGAATTCTATGTCGCTTTTTGTGAAATGCAGTTCCTCGATGTACTCCACCAGTTGCTCAAGACCTGCATACACAGCAAATCCGCCACCGTCTGGGAGGGATCGGAAAAACACGTCAAAGTAGACAATTTTGTCCGCAAATCCGTTAGACAGGTAGCCGTTGCTCATTGTGAACTCATAGTAGTCACAGAGCATTGATAAATTTTTTTCTTTCAAATCCATTATATCCTCTTCTTAAAATATAACAATGCGACCTCTCAATTTATTGAGAGGTCTTCGATTGTACTTTGGCACGCCTGAGAGGATTCGAACCTCCGACCTGCCGCTTAGGAGGCGGCCGCTCTATCCTGCTGAGCTACAAGCGCATAGCTATAACTTCTCTATTTTAAACTCTAAGTCAGCTTTTGTCAACGTCTTTTAAGCCCGTAATAAATATTGTTCTGCACAGGATCTATTTGTGACAGCACTCCACGCCTTGCAAGCACCACATTTCTTTTGAATAAAATTGGGATTATAGGCGCGTCCTCCAACAGCTTTGTATAGAGGGCCTCAGCCTCTACCTTTGCTGTTTTTATATCTGCTCCAATAAATGCATCAAGTAAGGCTTTTGTCTCTTCCGAGGCATATCCTCCAAAGTTAAGGGACCCTGCAGATGATATCAACTCACTTATATTAAAGTCCGCAGTCAGCTTGACCTCAGCTATATAGATATCAAAATCCTTACTATTCAAGGCTGTAAGATATGCGTCCCACTTAAGCTCACGGATATCCACCAAAAAACCCATAGCACGCAGATCCTCAGATACTCTCTCTGCAACGGACACTTTATAGGAATTATCTGCAGGAACAACAAAGCTGATAGTGCCGCTGTAAGTCCCACGCTCCTCCAACAATACAGAGAACTCAGATAGTGAAAAACTATACTTTGAACCTAATTCACGACTGTACAGAGCGCTTGCAGGGTTTATAGGTAGGACTGCGGGGTCAGCATGCTTTAGCATGTCCGCTTCACAGATATAGCTACGGTCCACCGCGTAAGTAATGATGCTGCGGAAGTCAACATCTGCAAAAGGTCCTGATACAGTGTTTAGCCCCAGGTAATACATACTACTAGTGGGGTAGCTCCACTCCTCATAGTCCCCTCCAAATACTACAGGGTCCGTGTTGGTGGGGTCATTACCTACAACGCTTATTGTGCCTGTTTCAAAGGAATTTATGAGTAGATCCGCCTCAGGTGAGTCAATAAGGTTAATCCTTGCGGGTTCTCTTCTCTCCCCCTGCCACCACTGGCTATCCGCTCTTAGGTAGTGTTCGTCCCCCTCCTCAACATAGAGATACGGACCTGTTCCGACAGGGTTAAAGTCCCCACCGCTCCCTTTTTTGACGATAGGGATATCCAAGAGAACCTCAAGCCTACCTACATTGCGCAAGAGTTCTATGTTAAGTGTGTTTTCTGAAACTGCAGTTACCCTGGTAATTTCCTTCATTTTAGTGGAGTAGATTGATGAGTCACCCGCGGCAAGCTCAATAGAGTATTTTACGTCCTGGGCAGTGAGCGGTGTGCCATCCCAAAAGGTTACATCTTTCCGAATGTTTAAAGTATATACGTTATCTACATGGCTATAGCTCTCACACAGGAGAGGTACTGCCTCAAACTTACTGTCAACTACAAAGAGACTCTCGTACATCAGTGGCATAAACTCCATGTTCAGCCTACCTGTGCCGGTTATAGGGTTGAGAGACCCGGTATTTGACGTGGCGACACCAAAAATATTGGTCATAGCTGGGCCTGACGGCACAACTATAACCGGCGGCTCGGATGGCGATGCCGACGGTATTATAAAATCAGATGGTGGCTCCACCCCCGGAACACATGCGGGGATGATGAACATTACCGCAAGAGTCATGCATAAAAGTCCTGCTAATCTTTTACGTGTCAACTGTCAATCCCCCAAAGTGATGATTGCACCTTGAAGACCTCTTTTATCACCGTCACGGCGATGTGACCAAAAGAGCTCTGGGTTACATCTTGTGCAGTGCTGGTCGATTGAAATGTTTTCCGGCAAAATGCCTGATTCAGTAAGTAGATTTTGGTTTATCCCACGCAAATCCACAAGCCATTTCATGTTGCTCTCAACAGAGTGTGCTGAGGTGTAAGAGACAGAGCTGCTGAGCTCTGAATAGACATCATTGCCAACCTCATAACAGCACTGGCCAATAGCGGGGCCGATAGAACACACAAGGTTGTGGGGTTGGGCGCCATATTCGGCTACAAGCCTGTTTACAGTTTTTTGTACAATACGGTTAGCCGTTCCTCTCCATCCAGCGTGTACAGCAGCTATACAGGATGATACGGGGTCGTAGAACAATAGAGGCACACAGTCCGCAGTATATACAACAAGTGCAATGCCGGGGACATTTGTTATGAGGGCATCACAGTCTGGAGAAGGGTCAAACAGATCTCCTCCAGCCGTAACCTTGCGCACGGTGTCCCCATGTACCTGAGATGACGTTGCAAGCATATTGCATTTAAAGCCGAGTACTTCCGAAAGACGCATATAGTTTATACGCAGTGCTTCAGGAG
>CAZIVK010000243.1:0-3266 GCA_964542515.1 uncultured Oscillospiraceae bacterium
AATGAGGCGCCATTCTAGCGTATATTTAGTACTAATGAATAGGTAATCTGGTGAATACCATATACAGTGCTGCATAGGCTTGGTACCACGGACTGAAATACAGGAGTCTATAATAATCTGAAGCTTTGAAAGGGGAAAATACCAACATGAGAAAAAAGAAAATGGCAAACCGAGTGCTTTCTATCCTGATTTCGGCTATTCTGATCTTTGGGCTGATACCAATCACAGCGATGGCGGCAGCTGCCACATGCACTGCGAGTGGAGTGCGAACTAGCGATACATTAGCAAGCATTATTGACGTGCCACAACCTGCACAGGGCACTGCAACAGCCACGGTCGGTACAAAAACTATTTCAGTGGCTCTCACATCCGGTTCGTTCGGCAATTACGCGGGTATGCCTTTGAACTGGACCCTGGGAGGGGGATCGGCTTTGGAAAATCCTATTATAAGTGCCGAATGCGTGGATTCGAAACATGTCACGCTAACCCTGGAAAACAGCATCAGTGCGTCAGATGATTACAACATTACAATGCATTTCTCTGTCTTTTCAAGTGACATTGTGGATGCCCCATTTACATCACCGCGTCCTGTAATGTTATCTGGCGTGGATGTCTGCACAGTCTCCACAGATACTGCTACGTTATATTCATCCCTTGAGGCTGCCATAAAAAATGTGGTGGATGGCCAGACAATCACACTTCTTAAGGATATAAGTTCTGGTGGTATTGCGGCCACGGACAAATCTTTTACAATCAACTTGAACGGCAAGACTCTTTGTATAGATTCAGTCATATCCGATGGAATATATGCCGATAACGGTAAAGTGTTATCCATAACCGGTGGAGGGGCGCTAAATGTATCCGTTTCTAATACGGATCAGCATTGGGTTGGCATACAGGATGTAGGCGCAGGTAGTGCTATCTTAGTGGATAATACTGTGGCATGCGACGTCTATGTTGACGGAGCCAGTGGCACCGGAGTAATTGCCGATAAAGGTGGTAAAATTGCATTTAAGGGCAATGTAACATCATCAACAAACGAGAACTTCATAGGTGTCCGTGCTCTTGAAGGTAGTGTTGTGACTATTGACGGTAATGTCAGCGCCGTGGGCTGCGGAGTCATTGCAGAAGGTAATGCCGTTATAACAGTAACAGGCAATGTGATGTCTATCGGACACTCAATCGGTGCCAACGCTTACGGTGGAACCATAACCGTGGGTAAAAATTTAAGTGGTTATGATCGCGCGGCGTATGCCCACTCTTCAGGTGAAGTTGGTGGCATCATCACGGCAAATGGAAGCGTTACATCTTGGGGAGAAGATTATGTTAAAATAGGAGATCAAGTCAAATTACAGAGCGAATATATCGTTGACTCCGGCTACCGCGTGTATACTGACGGGGTAAGCGTAGTCAAGGCGAAAATATCTTCCTCAGATTGTATAGTACCTGACTGTACGCTGTCGGATACTTACAGTGGTTTTACAGAGTTTTCAATGATAGAGGGAGAAAAACACTACCACATCACTTCTGCGGAGCAGCTCGCGCACGTTACCAAGCATCCCAGTTTGAATTACATCCAGAAGGCAGATATAAACCTATCAGACTATAATGGTGGTGTTTGGGCGCCAATCGAATACTTTTCTGGCAAGTACCTCGGAGACGGACATCGCATTGATAACTTGTGTATTCAACATTCAAGCGAAACGGCAGAGAGAATAAAATCTCTTGCAGTATACCCCGATTCTGCCCTGGGTCTTTTTGCTGGTATTGAGGGGGAGGGCGCACTCGTCAACGGTCTAACTGTAACTGTTTCCAAGTCATTTGTCACAGGGGGAGATTATGCCTGTTTTGGCGCAGTTGCAGGTAAAATATTAAATGGTGGAGTAGTTGAAGATTGTCATGTCGTTTACAAAGGGGATGTTGATACAAGTTTCAAAGAGAAAAAGGATATAGGTGGGATTGCAGGCTACATGAGTTTTGCCGCTATTGAAGGCTGTTCCGTCACATTTGAGTCTGGAAGCTTTTATGCTGGCGGGTATTTAAACCGCGCTGGAGGAATTGCAGCACGGAGCTCCTCAGGGACTATTACAAACTGCGACGTAATTATCAATGCCGATGAAGCAATTAGGGCACCTAGGGTTGGAGGTATTACAGGAGAAGCGTATTCTAAAAGCCCTGTGGATGCAATCGTAAACTGCAGCGTGAACGGTGCGGGAAGTGTTGTAGTATCGCCGCGGGTGGATTGTGACTATTATGTGGGTGGCTTGGTCGGTTATTTCGGAGAAGGTGTTATCACAGACTGCCTGAATGAAGTAAAAGTGGATGCAACCGAGGTGTCAACAATTGGCCCACAGAAGCAAGCATTTGCGGGTGGACTAGTCGGTTATCTTGGGTCACGTTCTACGATTACCGGCTGTAAAAACACTGGTGACGTAACGGTCGAAATTGCAAATAATATCGCGAACGGTGGGAACGGAGCATACCTACAAGGTGACAGCATATTTGAAGACGCCTTTGCGGGGGGCATTGCCGGCTATGTTTATGGATATTCTAATAAGGCAACCATCGAGAACTGTGAAAACAACGCAAATATTACCGCCATTAACAAGATACTCGGATTGCGCGCTTATGCAGGTGGAATTGCTGGCCATATAGATTCGGCTGACGGTGATAATGCCGGAGTTGACGTTCTTAACTGTGCAAATATCGGCGCAGATAGAGTAGTTCATACCGAAGCGGGCACCACCATGACAGGCGGTCTCTTTGGTTCAACAAGTTTCCACGACTTTGAAACTGCTAATATATCAATTACAAACTGCTACAACCGTTCCTCAGTTACAAGTGAAGGCACTAGCGTACCCGCTAAAAATGGTATGTGTGTTGGCATCACAGCGGGTGGCATTATTGGTGCCGCGGGAGAGGTCAATGTATCAAATGCCTACAGTACAGCTAAGGTCATCAGCGCTGTCTCTTATCCCGAGGAGTTCGGAGCTGATGCATATGAGGGTGGGCTATTTGGTGTATTGTACATGACTGCTGCGTCACAAAACTTCTATGAGGAGACCGATGAAATATTGCGAGCTGTCGGTGCTGCAGGTGAATTGCTGGAAGCTCCAGCTAATCTCCCAGGCTCTTATGAGGGTGCTACTGCTGCGGAACTTAAAACTAAGTCCTTTTACGGCGATAACTGGGCATGGTACACAGATGGCGGAACAACCTTAACTCAGTATAGCAGCAAAACCTATACTATAACCCCTGGCAGGGGA
>CAZIVK010000244.1:0-3260 GCA_964542515.1 uncultured Oscillospiraceae bacterium
AATCCGGAGCAGACTATATAAAGACATCTACAGGCTTTTCTACAGGTGGTGCAACACGTGAGGACATAGCACTCTTTGCCAAGCACACATCAAATGGTATAGGAATAAAAGCGGCCGGAGGCATCCGCTCCCTTGAGGATGCAGAGGACTTCCTAAACCTTGGCGCAACACGCTTAGGCACAAGCAGTATAATTAAAGCAGTAAAAAACATACTCTCATAATCCCGCCACTGAACGCCAATAATAAATTAGGGGTGAGGATTATGGCCAAAAGGGGTATGAAGCGCATTGATCCACGGGATCCAAAGTGGACACAGGGAAACCACAAGCAAAATCTTCCAAAAAACAAAGTAGCACCTGTTCCTGAGATCCAAGGAAAAGCTCGGCACGGATAACAATATGCTCCCCTCATAGTTTTGAGGGGAGCATATCCTTTTGTTTGATTATCTTAGGTTTGCGTAGAGGGCATCTATAGCTTGTACGTCTGTTGCAGTGAGTTCAAAATCAAAAATGTTTATGTTGTCAATTTGTCGGGTAACTGAGTGGGATTTTGGTATGCTTAGGACGCCTCTTTGGTAGTTGTATCTCAATATTATCTGTGCCCAGCTTTTGGCATATGGTGTACCTATTTGTGTGAAGAGGTCTAGGGCATTAGCGGGTATTCTTGATACAGGACCCCACGCTTGTGGAGCAATTCCGTTCCTTTTGCAAAATTTAATTACTTCATGGTTTTGCTCGTTTGGGTTTGATTGTACTTGGTTAACAGCAGGTGTTGTCTTACTATTTTTCATAATGAATTCAAGTTGTTCAACGTTAAAGTTTGAAACACCTATGGAGCGCAATTTACCCTCTGCAACCAACTCCTCAAGAGCTTCCCATGTACGGAGCATGGCGGGTTCATCCTCCCAGGGGTGATGTATAAGGTAGAGGTCTATATAGTTGGTTTGGAGATTTTTAAGACTTTCAAACACATGGTGCCGGACGGTTTCACGGCTATCTATGAACCCTTCACGGGCTGGAATTTTTGTTGTGATATAGAACTCCTCACGGGGGACACTGGACTCAGCTAGAGTTTTACCTATCCCAGCTTCATTTCTGTACATTATTGCGGTGTCAAAGAGGCGGTATCCAGTTTCTATAGCGCTAATGGCTGGACTAAAATCTCCATTTATCTCTGCGGCAAAGTCGTGGTTTGGTTTACCAAAGGTATTTGTGCCGGTGCCTATTGCGGGGATCTGTTTGTCGTTGTTTAGTTTAAAATACTTCATAGCATTCTTGCTCCTTTACGTGTACTATTTTAGGTATTTGTCAAACCAGTTAATAATTTCCGTCATGCGGGATATGCGGTTTTTGGGTTTTCCTGACCTTGAGAGCTCGTGGGTCTCATCATGGAATAGGCAGAGCCTTGAATCTGTACCATTCATTTTTAGAGCGGAGTACATTGAAATGCCCTCCACCATCCAACAGCGGTGGTCCCGTTCGGAGTGTATGAAGAGGGTAGGAGTAGTGGCATTGTATGCGTATTTCAGGGGTGATTGTTCCCATACCTTTCCCATATCTGAGCGTGTTGAAGCAAGGAGCTGGTTCTTTACAAAAAAGTGACCTATGTCGCTTGTATGTTCCATGGCTATCCAGTTGGATATTGAGCGTTGGGAAACAGCAGCTTTGAACCTTTTTGTTTGGCCTATGATCCAGTTAGTCATGAATCCGCCGTAACTGCCACCAGTGACACCAAAGTTCTCACGGTCCGCATCAGGGTATTTAATAAGCATCTCATCTGCAAACTCCATAAGGTTTTGGTACTCAACAGTTCCATATTGACCGCTTATGTAACCAAATTTGTTACCACGTCCGTCAGAGCCCCTTGGGTTGCAGAAGAATACAAAGTATCCGGCGTTTGCCCAGGTCTGCATTTCATGGTGTAGAACATCCCCAAAAACTGTGCGCGGTCCACCATGGATGTGTAAAATTGCAGGGTACTTATTACCCGGGGTGTAGTTTACGGGCTTGAGCGCCCAGCCATGTATCTCAAAACCGTCAGAACCGGTATATATATGCTTTTCAGGGGTGATAACGCTGTGCTCCTCCATAAAAGCATCGTTAAAATGGGTAAGTTGGGTTCCATCAACATCATAGAGCTCGGAAGGTTTTCCATCATACAATCCGCAGATGATGACATTGTCCTCAAATACATCGAAGCTTTCACAACTTCCCGGCTGTGTGAATACGTCCTCAATATTACCGGAGATATCTACTGAACGTAGGATAGTACTGTTTTCTACAGTTGAACAAAAACAGAATTTGTTTTTGTGGGGTTTTGCTCTACGTCCGCCGCCCAATTTAGCATCGCTCCCGACGCTACCATAACCTATAGAGGCCTCATAATCCGCAAGCTTTTGCTTATCTCCAGAGACGGGATCCACAACATAAAAATCTAGATACTGTTCTGAACCATAGAGTGCCCCGTCAGTTAGGGCTAAAATTAACCTGCCCTTGACAAACTCAAAAACACCTGAGTCGGTCTCCCCGGGGGGCACAACAGTGACAGTGCTCTTTGAAGCAATATTATAACAGTAGACGCCAGCACATCTTGGTTTTACAGACTCATACGGTGTACCACTATATGCAATTATTCCGTCACCTAGGGCTATATCTTCAACGTCTGTTAAAGTGTCTGTTATGGCTTCAAGTGATTTGCTAGCTGTGTCGTATATGTATAACCTCTGGCGTTTTCCATTTATATACCCATCATTGTTTGACCAGAAGGGGAGCTCATCGAACACCTGGTATGTTATTTCATCATCACTATTTCTTGGTTTGTTGTCATACTTTGCAATAACAGCATAGCGTGTGGAATCTATAGGTTTAATGCTTGCCCCACCCAGAGGAATTGTAAAGGCCTCAAGTGCCTCGCCTCCGTCTGGTGAAATTTCATAAAATGTTGTGGCTTTCTGATCCTTCTTACCGCCCCGGTCAGCCGAAAAAATCAGTGTCCCCTTTGATGTCCAGAAGTATTTTTTTGCGTCACCCAATGTAGTTAGTTGCCTACTATGGCGCGTTCCAGCTTCCATTAGCCAGATATTTCCTAGATATTTGTTTGCTTCCGCTTCAGCCTCCTGCACAATAAATGCTATTAATTTCCCGTCAGGGGAGTAGCTCGGATTGCTCAAATATTTCAGTTCTAAAAATGATTCAATATCTATTTTTTTCATACACCAACCACCCTTTCTACTTCAATTGTAGATGCAATACTGGGTGCTG
>CAZIVK010000245.1:0-3253 GCA_964542515.1 uncultured Oscillospiraceae bacterium
TTTCCATATCCATTAGCACCATGTCCCCTTCTCCGTTTAGGGTCAGAAAAACAGGTGTTTTTTTAGTTCGACAAATCTCAGCAATTGAACTATAGTTCTTACGTAGCTCGCTAGATGGTTTTATGATTGGAGCCATACACTTACCCCCTTAATGTTGACAAATTCGTAACCTTATTATACCTAAGTTAGTAGCATAATTCAACCCCAAATAAGGGTGCAAAAGTAAAACCTTGACAAATATGCTTTTTGAATTATTTGAGTGCAGATTTATCAAAAGATGAGAGCCAATCGGCTGCTGTCTTGGAGACCTCTGCAAGGGCCTTGTCTCCAAAGGGCGTATCAAGCCCTGCGCTGGCTACCAGTCCAGAGAAGGTCTCTGTTCCGGCTTTGCGGATTAGTTCCATGTAACGCTTCCAGGCGCCTGTACGGTCGTGTTGCATTGCGGACCAGAATTGTAGTGCAACTGTCTGGGCAAGGCAGTAGTCAATATAATAGAAGGGGCGTTGGTAGATGTGTAGCTGCCTCTGCCATCCTTTGCCTTCGCCGTAGAAGGGTAGTTCCTCAAGCTTGAGCCAGGGGCGGTATTGGGATTCAAGCTCTGCCCAGGCTTCGTGGCGCTCCGCTGGGGTCATTTTAGGGTTCTCATAGACAATGTGCTGGAAATGGTCTACCATGGTGCCATAGGGAATAAAGGTTAATGCACCCTCTAGGTGGCCGTACTTGAACTTATCTGTATCTGCTCCAAAGAAGCCCTCAGCCCAATCCCAGGCAAAGAACTCCATAGACATGGAATGGATTTCACAGGATTCAAGTGTGGGGGACTGGTTATCCATAGGTACTATATCTCTTGCCATATAGCCTGCAAATGCATGACCGGCCTCATGAGTTATAACTTCTACGTCACCCTGAGTTCCATTGAAGTTTGCAAATATAAAGGGAGCTTTATACAGAGGGAATCTTGTGCAGTACCCACCGCTCCTTTTACCTTTCTTGCTTAGTACGTCCAAAAGCTCGTTTTCATACATAAAGTCAATGAATTCTGCGGTTTCAGGTGATAGCTCGTGGTACATCGTCTTGCCGTGTGCCAGTATTTCATCTGCACTGCCCTGTGGTTTAGCATTTCCGGAGCGGTACCTGAGTGCATCGTCTATAAATGTAAGAGGATAAATCACGTTTATACGATTTGCCTGTTCTTCCTTAAGATTATCTGCTAGAGGAACAAGGTATTTTCTCACGGCTGCACGGAAGTTTTTAACATCCTCCTGAGTATAGCTGTTTCGCGTCATGCGGTAGTAACCCAGTTCTATATAGTTTTCATAGCCAAGCTTTTTAGCCATGGTGTCACGTACTTTTACAAGTTCATCATATATGCGGTCTAGCTCAGCACCGTTCTCACTATAAAAACCTGCTTCTGCCTCCCAGGCAGCTTTCCTTACAGCGTCATCAGCAGATTGCTTATAAGGTGTAAGTTGTGAGAGAGTAAGAATCCCTCCGTTGAAATCAATTTGAGCAGAAGCAATTAGGTTTCCGTATTCTGTTGTTAACTTGTTTTCTTCCTGCATATCAGGGATTATCTCCGGAGAGAAGGCTTTGAGACCAATTTCAGCATTTTTTAGAAAAAGCTCTCCAAACTCAGCTTCAAAGTCTTTCCTAAATGGACTTTCAAGCATGGCAATCTCCTGTTTTTGCATGACTTCCTGGAATTTGGGCGATGTCTCGTTCCAGTATTTCTTTTCATCGGCATAGAATGTATCTGTTGTATCAATGCTGTTTCTTGTGGAGCACAAGCTCATTGAGGTAGATAGGCGCGCTACTAGATCCTGCCATGCAATAAAGGAAGCACGGGCTTCACTATAGTCTTTTGCACCTACAAGGTCTTCAATGATTTTGGTGGCCTCAGTATTTGCTTCGTTGAAATCCACGCGCACATAGGGCATTTCGCTAAATTTCATTTACTTCATCTCCTTCAAATTACCTATAATCCATTTCTCAACGTCCGACTTTGCAGTATGCACAAAAGCACCGTGGACTGATAATGCATTAAGAATGTTGGTCTCTGGACATAGTTTTGCTATATCACGCTGGCTGCGTCCCATACCGCTACCTTCATGAGTACAGAACGGGATAATTGTCTTTCCGGTGAAATTGTACTCCTCCAAGAAGGTAAACACCGGCATAGGCATGGTTCCCCACCAGTTGGGAAAACCCAGGAATATTATATCATAATCGTCTATGTTTTCTACATGAGAAGACAGTTCCGGACGCAAATTTTCACGTTTATGATTTTTGGTAACCTCAGTAGTTTCATGATAGTCAGCAGGGTAAGGTTCCACAGTTTTTATCTCAAAGAGCTCCCCACCTGTAGCTCCGGCAATCATTTGTGCAATGACTTCCGTATTACCAACAGAGAGATCAACAACCTCTCCGCCTACAAAGTTATTTCCATCACGGGAATAGTATGCAATAAGAATATTATCTTGTTCAGTGGTCATAGTAAACCTCCTGTAATTGTGGTAAAATTATAGCAGTTTTATAACCGTTTCAATCATTGTTGGGAACAGTAGGATGACGAGTATTAGTCTTGAGGTCTGGAGGATTGCAACTTTGGGGGTGTCTGCGCAGAGGTCTTCTGATAGGAGGGACATCTCTTGTATACCTCCGGGCGTGCATGCAAGCATGCTTGTGGCGGGGTCTATCTTTGTGAGCTTGTTCATGAGGTAGGATGTTACAAGTACAAACAGGATGATGCCTACCAGCATGATTCCTATAGGGAGTAAGAGGCCTCCTGCTTCAATGACGCTGGCGCGTGAAAAGCGCATGCCAATGAACGCACCTGCAAATATCTGGATGCCAAGCTTTAGTCCGGATGGGTATTCTATCTTTCCGCGGAGTATGCAGTATATTGCGGATGCAACCATTGCGCCAATCATAGCGCCTGCGGTTACATTTAGAGCTATGCAAATGGCAGCCCCTATTGCAGAAAAGAGTATTAGTAAGGCTAAGCGTATATAAAAGTTGCGGTTCTTCTTTTTATCTTTGTCAGTATTGTTTTGGATCTGGTTATTTATGTTGGCGCTGCTGGGTCTGCCGTTAACCGAACATATTTTTGTTATGATTGGCGGAACCAGTGTGAATATTATAAGAAGTCTTGCAAGTTGGAGTATTGCTACTGTTCCGGAGTCCGCGCCTAAGTCTGCGGATATAATTGCCATATCCGTCAAGGAAATGCATTACTTCTGCAGTTCTGTCTATG
>CAZIVK010000246.1:0-3227 GCA_964542515.1 uncultured Oscillospiraceae bacterium
CATCCTCCTGCGGATTGTGTCTACAAGGGAGGGGTCTACAGATGGTAACTCCTCGGCGGAATCTGATTCAAGACTGGGAGTATCTGCGGCCTCTGTCTCACCCATAAAAACCTTCCAATTAGTTGCATCCGGTTGGGAGGCCATAATGGGTACTAGCCATTTATAAGGTCCGTCAGCCCCCTTCAACTTGATAGGCCCAAGGTCGGTGCCGTTTTTAAGCATACTTGTAATTGCCTTTTCTGCATTCGGTAGTGCGCAGGTCAAAATGAGCTTATCCTTAGCCCGGGTCAGTGCAACATAGAGCACACGCATCTCCTCGGCCATCGACTCCTCACTAATTATAGATGAGATGGATGTATATACGGCAGTTGGATACTTGTATAGTAGGTCTGAGTCAACCATCTTCATTCCAAAACCGGCCTTTGGGTGTATGAGGACGTTGTTTTGAGTGTCCTTCTTATTGAACCTGGAGGAGATATCACAAAGGAACACCACAGGAAACTCCATACCTTTAGACTTGTGCACGGTCATAATATTCACGCAGTCCCCTACAACGGCGTCATCCTCGTTAAAGGACCCAACTTCCAGAATTTTGCCCATATAGTTTACAAATCCGGAAATATCTCCACCGCCGGAGGACGTGTATTTTACAGCAAACTCGTACAGCTTCATAAGGTTTTTCCTGCGTAAGGCGCCACCTGACATTGCGCTGTAGATTCCGGGAAGCTTTGTGCTTATGTATATATGCCAAATTAGCTTATCAACGCCAAGGTCTGATGACATCAGGCGGAGCTGACTCATGTCTCTAATAAAGGAGACACATTTTTGGTTGCCCGCTCTAGCGGATGCTAGTACTGCATCATACATACCGCCACCCAGTGTTGTACTCCTAATTTCTGCCAGTTCGTCGGAAGTGAAGTTATAAATTGGAGAGTTCATAACTCCTACAAGAGGTATATCCTGATATGCGTTGTCTATAACACTGAGAAGTGAAATCATTAAAACTATTTCCGCTGTATCAGATTTCCGTGAGCCGGCACTTACAGAATCCACACCTACATCCGCAAGAGCTCTTTCAAAAAAGTAGGATTTGCGCGTTACAGACTTCATTAGAATTGTGATATCTCCGGCTTTAACCGGCCTGAACTCCGATCCGTCCTTTATTAAAAAACCACTATCAAGCATAGAGCGGATTTTATTGGCTACAAATATTGCCTCCTGCTCCAGCTTTACGGGGGCCTCTTCGTCGTCATCTCCACTTTTAGAGGTATCAATTATACAGAACTCCGAGGTGTAGTCAAATTCGGAATTAGATTCCTCAGTAGAAAGCTCCCTACCACAGTAGAGCTTCTCATTGTCTCCATATGTAATCTGCGTAAACCCACCTACCATCAGTTTTTCAAAGACATTGTTAACAGCTCCTACCACCTCTGGGCGCGACCTGAAGTTTTTAGATAGTATGATACGTGCGTTCTTCTGATCCTCTATGCTACTGTCATAGTCCGGATAAGCCTCATATTTCCTTAAGAAAATAGCGGGTTCTGCTAGCCTGAACCTGTAGATGGACTGCTTAACATCCCCTACCATAAAAAGGTTGTTCCTGCCTACGGTTAGGACTTCCGCAATAAGGTTTTGCACCTCATTTGTGTCCTGGTATTCATCTATCATTATTTCAGCGTACCGCGCGCCTACAACTTCAGCTGTAGGAGATGGTTTAACACCGCTTGTTGTCATATCACATAGCAGCTGTACCGCCAGATGTGTTGTGTCTGAAAAGTCCGCAAGACTCCTTGCACTCTTTAGTTTTTTGTACTCCCGGTCATATGTCCTTACAGCTTCTATTAGGCCTCTAACCGCTGGGAGAAGTGCCTTGGCCTCTGCAATATGCGCAGCGCTTGTGTCCGATATGTTGTTTTCTACAGTAGCCTTAACCTTCTTCCAAACTTCACGCATTGATTTGACTCTATCCCTAAAGTCGGGGTCCGGGTAACCCCGGGGTGCGGAGTTTAGTTTAGATACCGGGGCCCTAGCTGCAGAGACGGCAGCATTCCATCCTTTGTCAGCAGCCGCCAGGAACAGTTCGGCACAAACAATGTCATCACGAAATGTCACACCGTACTTAGAACCAAGGTCGGGTTCGTCAGCCAGTAGGTCCAGAGCGTTTTGCAGTATGGCCACCGCATCCTTAACTGAAGTAACCGCCTCAGACAGAAGTATTTCACCCCAAATGGTTTTTGAAAAGTTGTCACTTTCAATGTTATATGCCTGCAATATATTGTCCATCCAGATGTCCGGAAATGGGTGGCTCTGAACCTTGGAATATGAGCTCAATATAGCGGATGACACCTCCCTATCATCCTTAGCGGTGGATAGGAGTGAGACGAGAGCGGCAAAATCCGACCCCTCAGTTGTACTTTCATAAAGACTTTCCAATGTTGTATCAAGTGCTTCTGCACTTAGGATATCCGCCTTGGCACTGTCCACTATACGGAAATTTGGGGTTATTCCGCAGAGATGTGAAAACTCACGTACAAGGGAGATGCAGAAAGAGTCTATAGTGGTAATCTGGGCGCGGGACATCAGAGTCAGCTGCCTCCTCAGATGGCGGTCGGAGGGTGTTTCAGAAAGCTTTTTACTGAGCTCGGACTCAATTCTCCCTCTCAACTCAGCTGCGGCGGCATTGGTGAATGTAATAATCAGAAATTCATCTATGTTTTTCTTTTCAAGAATTATCCTCTCAATGAGCCTTGAAACAACGACCCGCGTCTTACCGGAGCCTGCAGCAGCAGATACAAGAGTATTGTTGTCACGGGAGAAGATTGCGCTGTGCTGCTCGGGTGTCAACTTAATTGCCATTTGTATCCTCCATTCTTGTCCAGAAGTCGTCGTCCTTTACCTTGCCCAGGTATCTAAATGAGTCACGGCCGTTAGTTTCATCAAAGCGACAGGCCGCAGAAAAATCACAGTATGTACATGCTGAACTCATGATATCTCTATAGTAGGGGTTTGCGTCAACCTGACCGTTGGAAATTTCCTTGCCCATCTGCTCAAGCAGTGAGTTAACATGTCTTTTTAGTTTTCCAAACTCCTCCATTTTAGCGAGTGAGGAAGTTGCGGAGTAGCCCCCGGTCTTATTTACAGTCACCGGTATAAAGCGTTTGCTATCTCCCTCCTCCATACCTTCTATAACTGCGCTGTCCTCTAGGAGCAGGCCGCTTCTTTTCAGT
>CAZIVK010000247.1:0-3223 GCA_964542515.1 uncultured Oscillospiraceae bacterium
ACCAGGGGGAAACTTGGGTGGCGCAGGTGCCCCTTGCTTTCAAAAAATGAGAGATATCTCTCTCTTATCTCATTTAAACCCAATTTCTTCATTTTAGCAACTCCTCAGTTAAATAAAAAACATATAGAATATTGTACATATTTCACTAAACAATGTCAATAGCGGTGTAGTCGGAGTCCAGGGTTGCAAAGGCATTGAGCTCCATACCGGCCTCCACGCCCTTCAAATACTCATAGTATCCCTGACATCCTATCATGGCGGCGTTGTCTCCGCAAAGCCACAGCGGTGGTAAATAGAGCTTGAGGCCTGCATCATCTGCACTTCTTTTTAGGTCATTTCTGATGGTTGAGTTTGCCGCTACTCCGCCAGCTGCCGAAAGCTTACTATAGCCAAACTCTTTACAAGCTTCTATTACACGTGGTACCACTGTGCCGCTAACAGTGCTTGCAAATGATGCCGAGAAGCTGTGCAGGTCAAGTCCTTCACCCTTCTGCCGCGAATTATGAATAAGATTTATTGCGGAGGTCTTTAGTCCTGAAAATGACATGTCATACTTTGAGCCGGCTATTTTGGACCTTGGTAAGCTGTACTTTTCAGGGTCCCCACCTACAGAAAGCTCATCAATCTTACTGCCACCGGGGTAGCCCAGTCCCAGAACCCTTGCAACCTTGTCAAAGGCCTCACCTGCTGCGTCATCCCGTGAGGAGCCGATAATTCTGTAATCTGTGTATGTGTCCACACCTAATATAACTGTGTGTCCCCCCGATGCAACCAGGCAGGCAAAGGGTGGTTCCAGCTCTGGAAAAGCAATATAGTTTGCCGCAACATGGCCTCTTATGTGGTGTACCGGAATAAGAGGTACCTGCAGCGCAAAGGAAGCCGCTTTAGCAAAGTTAAGGCCAACAAGCAGTGCCCCGATAAGCCCGGGTGCAAAGGTGACGGCAACTGCATCTATATCACTGAGGGTAATGCCAGAGCGTTCAATAGCTCTCTCTGCAAGTCCTTCAATCACTTCAATATGTTTGCGCGACGCTATTTCCGGTACCACTCCCCCGTAAAGGGAATGCATATCTATTTGAGATATTACCTCATTTGACAGTATTTTCCTGCCATTTTGCATAACGGCAACTGCGGTTTCATCGCAGGAGGACTCAATTGCTAGGATGTTTCCAATCTTTTTCATGTTATTTTCAACTAACTGATGACTCGGAGCATCAATACTGCATCCTCGGTTGGGTGGCTGTAGTATCCCACTCTAAGTCCCACTTTCTTAAAATTAAATTTTTCATAGAGCTCTATTGCACCGGCATTGGACTGCCGCACCTCAAGTGTTATATAGCTAAGATTCTTTTCCGCAGCTACTGCAATTAGACTGTCTATTAGGGCTGATGCAACCCCCTGCCTTCTATGTTCCGGTGATGCCGCAACATTTGTTATAAAACCCTCATCAAGGACAGTGTGCATACCCGCGTAGCCTACAACCTCAAGGTCAGAGTTTACTGCTACAAAATAGACTGCCAAGGGATTAGTTAACTCCCCCTCAACGGACTCACGGCTCCAAGGTTGGGAGAAACACCTCTGCTCCAACTGCATAACACCGTCTATGTGTGCAGAGGACATTTGAAATATCTCAAAACTATTTTTCATACCGGCTTATAATCCTTTTAACCGCACTGTAGATTTGCTTTGAGATCCTATTGTAGACCTCAAAATTACCTCCAATGGGGTCGGATATGTCCTGCTCGGACAGACGTTCGATTTTTGACGCATATTGGGGAAATGCAGATATAAGGGCTCTAACGTGCATATCTGTCATACCAAAGACCCTATCAGCTGACCGGATCATGTCAGCGTCCACTTGGCAGGAAATGTGGGCGCTAATATCTCCGCCGTATTGTGCAGCGGCCAGAACAGCATTAGTTGTGGCAGGCGCACCACTTGCGGCGATACCGCAGGACTCCGCTACTACTGGAAGGCCTGCTTTTTGTGCTAATGCGTTAAATATCCCGGCTGCCATAGGGCTTCTGCAGGTGTTGCCGGTGCAGACAAATAGAATTTTCATAATCTCTTTACTTTGCATCATACCATGTTTTTCCTATTGTGGCCTCTGCTACTAGGGGGAGATTTAGCTCTATGACATTCTCCATCTCCTGTGTAAGCATTTCAGCCACACTCTGTGCTTGCAGTTCCGGGACTTCAACAATTAGTTCGTCATGCACCTGGAGCACAAGAGCTGCATCCGGGAATTCTTTGTGCAGTCTTCTGCTGACGCAGAGCATAGCGAGCTTAATTATGTCGGCCGCAGAACCCTGTATTGGTGTATTTAGGGCCGCCCTCTCCCCAAATGACCTTATATTAAAGTTCTTAGAACTCAGCTCCGGGAGATAGCGCAAACGGTTTAGTATTGTTTTGACGTAGCCGTGCTCTTTGGCGTCCTCTACAACATTTTTCATGTAGTCCTTGACACCCGAGTAGTGGTTAAGATAACTGTCAATATACTGTTTTGCTTCAGCGCGGCTCACGCCTATGTCCTCACCTAAGGAGAAGTCAGAGATACCGTAGACTATACCAAAGTTTACAGCCTTTGCCCTCCGCCTAAGCTCCGACGAGACATCCTGGGGAGCCACTCCAAAGACCTGTGATGCAGTTATGGTGTGTATATCAGTGTTGTCCTTGAATGCAGCAATCATAGCCTCATCATTAGAGATATGGGCAAGTACGCGGAGCTCAATCTGGGAGTAGTCTGCGTCAACAAAAACGTAGTTCTCCTTGGCCACGAACATCTTACGTATTTCACTACCGAGGTCCTGCCTTATAGGAATGTTTTGTAGATTTGGTTCCGTTGAGCTCAGCCTGCCGGTAGCAGTTACCATCATATTAAACTTTGTGTGTACGCGGCCATCATTACCAATAACCTTTAGCAGCCCGTCACAATACGTGGATTTGAGCTTTGTCAGCTGTCTGTACTCTACTACATCCTCAATAATTGGGTGCATGTCCTTTAGCTTTTCAAGGACTTCAATTGAGGTAGAGTAGCCACGTTTTGTCTTTTTAACTGTGGGAAGTCCCATTTTTTCAAAGAGTATCTGTCCCAGCTGAGCGGGGGAGTTTATGTTAAACTCACTTTCAGCATGCTCATATATAGAGGCCTGTACCTTTTCAATGCTTTGGCTGAGTTGCGCTGAAAAAGCGGTAAGTCTTGTAGAATCAACCATCATGCCCT
>CAZIVK010000248.1:0-3219 GCA_964542515.1 uncultured Oscillospiraceae bacterium
GCCTATTCCCTTTGTGTAGGGGTATTATAAATTTCTGCTTTTGGCACTCATATCACCTTTCTTATTGACAATATCCCGACTACACTATAGTATTAATTAAACTAAGGAAAAGAGGAATATGTATGCAGTCATCCCATCAAAAAAAGATTAGTATGTATGATGTTATTGGAGTGGGCTTTATGGCAGCGTTGGTCTTCGTAGCATCTCAAATAAGTATTCCAATTCCATCCATAATTGGCATAACCCGCATCCACCTCGGTAACGCCTTCTGCCTCCTGGCAGGGTTCCTTCTTGGTGGCGTACGTGGCGGTATTGCCGCTGGTGTCGGCTCCATGCTCTATGATTTTACAAACCCCGCCTATATATCGTCAGCACCTATCACCTTCATCAACAAGTTTATGATGGGATTTGTATGTGGACAAATATCCTACTTCGGTAAGGCCCAAGGAAAAATCCTAACCAGAAACATTGTAGCAGGCATAGCCGGTGCCCTCACCTACGTTGCCCTCTATCTCACAAAAACCGTTATAAGTGACGTCTTTTTCCTCCGCGCTGAAATACAGACAGCCCTCATAGACATCTCAACCAAGGCCCCCGTCTCCCTCGCCAACGCCGCTATCGCCGTCATAATATCCGTCCCTGCCGCCACAATTCTCGCAAAGGCCCTCCAAAACACAGACCTATTCCAAAAAATTCACCGGTCTTAAACACCTTTAAACACCGTACCCGGTTCCGTGTTAAATTTGATACGGAACCGGGTACGGTGTTTAAAGGCTAAATTGTTTGACAATCGTACAGTATTTTGCTATGATTTAGCAAATAACAACTGGAGGTACACTACCAGTGAGTAAAGTAGCCAAGCGTACATTAGCCTGCATGGTTTTAATTATATACATATTTGGTGCATTTCCCTTTATCACCTCAGCCGCAGAAGTCACAATCACCACCAGTGATGCTGCGCTTGAGTTCATAAAAGGGTATGAGGGGTTCTCGGCAAAGATCCACTCCATTGGTTCAAACTACTACATAGGTAACGGTACAATCTGCAAACCGGGTGACTATCCCAACGGTGTAACCCAGGAGGAGGCCCACGGCTTACTTCGCAAAACAGTCCAGAGGATGGAAACCTCCCTCAATAATTTTCTAGCCAAATATGGTATTGTGCTCAATCAAAACCAATATGACGCCATTATTAGCTTCACATATAATCTTGGAACCGGCTGGCTTGGATACACCAACAGGCTTAGAACCGCTTTAATTGAAGGCCCAGAAAATTACACCGGCGTCCAGTTTGCAGACGCCATGGCCATTTGGTGCCACACAGGCAAGAGCGTAAACAAGCAGCTACTAAGCAGGCGCATATCTGAAGCCCGTATGTTCCTCTACGGAGACTACGGCACCGGTGATTCGCCAAACTTCAACTACCTTATACTCAACCCTGGCACCGGTGAAATTCAAGCGGATGTTGTTCTCTTTGAAAGCGGCAAACCCTATGGAGTCCTCCCTAGCGCTGAACTAACCGATTACGCACTACTTGGCTGGCACACACAAGACGGGCAAATAATTGAAGCCACCGCTATTGTAGAGAAAAGTTACAATGTAAACGCCGTATGGACAGATGAAATACCACCCACAAAACCCGTAGAACCTACAGAACCCATAGAGAAGTATTCAGACATCTCATCAGCAGATTGGTTTTACCCCTACGTGAGCAGCCTAATAAACGATAATATCATCTCCGGCTATCCCGATGGCACATTCAAACCGTACAAGCCCGCAACCTACGGTGAAACACTTAAGCTGATTCTCCTAGCCGCAGGCTATGAGGCAAAAGAACCCACCAACTCCCATTGGGCCTCCGGTTATGCAGACTTTGCAGTCTCTGAAGGATTTATAGAAACAGACATTACCCTCAATCTAGACGATCCCATTACCCGCTTGACAGTAGCAACAATTGCATCAAAAGCCTTAAGCCTTCCTGAGTCTACACTTGAGACCCCTTTTACAGATACTGATAACACCCATGTCCTCTCACTGTATGAAACCGGCATTATTGAAGGCAGCACCAAGGATGATACCCTTGTATTCCTACCTGATAACAGTATTAAACGGTCCGAAATAAGCGCTATTATATTGCGCATCAACCAATCACTAGAATTAAAGCTAATACTCATCAAAATGCTGACCTAAGTTTGTTGTTATTTCAATAATGGAATAATTTTCTTTACTTATTAAGAAGATCGAGCTAAAAATAAAACATGCGCTAAAGCAGCCAGTAGTAATTACCGGCTGCTTTAATAATGCTAGAGGTATTTCTGGATAAAACTGTTAGGAGTAATGATTTCGGGCCTATCAACGTCTACATCTGAAAAGTCTTTATCACCAGTAATCAGGACATCTACTTCTTCAGATATAGCAGTATACAGAACAGGGTAGTCTTTTAAGTCACGAATTTCAAACAGCCCCTCTTCCAGATTAGAGGGAGTATAGACAAGCTCATAAGCCATGTGAGATAACAAGCGGTCAATTGCTTCTGTCTTTGTCGGGAACTTGCGCTTTGTTACTTCCTTTAACTCATCTAAAATAAAAGATGAAAGAACCAACTGATGCTGCGAAAAGATAAATTCCATCATTGAGTTCATTTTTTCATTTGGAAATAGAAGAAGCGAAATTATGACATTTGTATCAAGCATAATCCGCATATCACTTTCCTGCTCTTTCCCGGCGCATTTCAGAGATCATATCAACTACATCCTGTTCGCTTGATAATCCTGCACTTTCCGCCTCACCTGCAAAGGCTACTTGTGCTTTCATCAAGGCGTCCATTGACGAGTTGACAATAAATATTCTGCCATTGTCCTCTATAAAAAGAAGCTTGTCACCGTCCTTAACGCCTAACTTTTTACGTATACTTATTGGAATTGTGATTTGCCCCTTAGACGTAATTTTTGCCAATTCCATCATACCCACACCTCCAATCTCGGAAAGTAATGAATTCCTTACTTCCGTTTGTTTATAGTATATTATATGACTTTCAAAATTACAAGTACTTGCTAGTCTTTTTTTACTCAGTAGTCTGGTCTATGGTTTTTAAACTAAATCAGAACGTCTAAAAGACAACCAACCAGCAAAAGTCAGGATTGGTGCTAATATTAGTTGAATAATACTTACAGCATTATAGTAGTTCTTCACCTCAACGGTATCATAGTAGCCCGCCGC
>CAZIVK010000249.1:0-3193 GCA_964542515.1 uncultured Oscillospiraceae bacterium
TGCAAGGTAACGCAGGATTGCGGCGTCTTCTGCCTTTTCATCTATGAGTTGCTCCAATGAGCCCACGGCTTGCTTTACATTTGTGAGCTCTCTGGGGCTCATTCCTTTTTTGGGGAGATCTACTAGCTGATACTTTATTTTACGTTCCTTAAAATATCTCTCAGCTTTTTTTGTGTCAAAGCACTTCTGTTTTCCAAAAATTTGAATGTTCATGATCTGCGTCCTATTTTACTCTTTTTATAGTGCGGTCAGGGGTTATGTTATAGCTGGCTGGTTCTTTATAGTCCTGAAGTTGAGCAGCAGTCTCACCATACTGCATAAACTCAATTCTGTTGCCATCCGGGTCACGGATCCAGCTCTGCATATTGCCGTCTGCACCTCTTTGGGGCTCTGTGTCTATAGTTATACCGGCTTTTCTTACGTGCTCAGTGATTTCATGGATATCTGATACCTCTAAAGAGAGGTGGGAGTAGCCAATGTTTGTTGGTTGATACTCTATGCTGTCCTTCCCCCCAGTAAATAGCTCAATAAACTGTTTGTCCGCAATCTTCAAGTAGGTTATCCAGTTTTTAACTGTATCTCCGTCATCAAAATTTAGGTCAAACAGCTTTTCAAAGCCGAGAACACCGCAATAAAACTCCAATGCCCTGTCTAAGTCACTCACTGTAAATGCTAAATGTCCTATTCCTTTGATTCCCATATGTCTTTACCCCTTTACTTTTTATTGCATTTTATCTTGCAACTCTATTCTACACTATTAATCTTACTTTGAACACCCTAAAAAGATATCGTGATTGTTATGGTTTCATTGTATTTTTCGCAAAAAGGCTACATTATGTTTTAATGTCCGTTTTTTTGGACAGTGGGTGTAGTATTCTGTATACATAAGGCAAACGCCTACAAAATTTAAGGAGGACTCTAAAATGACAGAGCTCAAAAAACTACAGGAAACAATGGACTTCATGGACAAACTTGCAAACGGTATCAACCCACTTTCTGACACTGAACACCCTGAGGACACACTGTTGAATGACGTCAGGCTCATACGCAAATTTTTCCACGCCGCTCAAATCCTTGAAAAGGTAGTTCAAAACGGCGGTATTGTAGGATACGTCCGTATGCGTGACCGCAAGCCATTCCAAATTACTCAAGACTTAAAGGAAAAGGTGGAGCTGTCTGAAAAACCGGTCACTATCTCCGGTCTTGTAAATAGCATTAATGCTGTGTCCTACTCACCGGACATGAAAAAGCTAACACCTACGCAGGTCACCGCTTGGCTTGAAAATGCCGGATTCCTGAAAACAGAACTGAATGCTGAGGGCAAAAACCAACGTACCCCCACAGAAAATGCTGCTTCTATTGGCATTGAGCAGGTTGAGCGCAAAAACGCATCAGGTTCTGCTTTCCAAATGAACCTTTACAATATGGAGGCACAGGCCTTTGTTCTTGACAACCTAAGTTCTGCACTAGCAGCATAAAAACAGGACATACTTAAGCGGTCATGCCCTAGCCGGGAGGCTGGGCATGACCGCTGTATATCCTGTTTCCGTCCTACGTGTTACATGTCAGGACGTTTTTTCTTGAGCATATCTGGGCGCTTTTGTTTTGTGCGGAGTACGGCCTGTTCCATGCGCCACTTTTCAATGTTGGCGTGGTGTCCGCTGAGGAGGACCTCAGGAACTTTTCTGCCGCGCCATTCTTCAGGCCTTGTGTAGTGGGGGTATTCAAGTAGTCCGTTCCAGTGACTCTCACCGGTGAAACTCTCCTCTGAGGCAAGAACTCCAGGTATAAGCCTGCATACAGCATCACAGACAGCTATTGCGGGAATTTCCCCGCCGGTAAGTACAAAGTCCCCCAAGGAAACTTCCTCATCCACGCACTCATCTATAAAGCGCTCATCTATTCCCTCATAATGTCCGCAGACAAGGATAAGTCTTCCGTATGTGGCAAGGCGTTTGGCCTCAGCCTGTACAAATGTCTTGCCTTGCGGGGACATATATATGGTGTGTACATCCCCAGCTGCCATGTCCTTTATGGCCTCCCAACAGCGGTACAGGGGATCCGCCTGTATTACCATACCGGTTCCCCCGCCATAGGGGTAGTCATCCACCTGTTTCTGCTTGTTGAGGGTGTAGTCACGTATATTGTGGCACTTTATTGTGATGTAACCCCTGTCCTGGGCCCGTCCTAAAATACTCTCATTCAGCATTATGGATACTGTATCCGGGAAAAGAGTCATGATGTCTACCCTCATGACTCCATCCCCTCAATTATTTCAGTCTCCACTATTCCGGAGTCAATGTCCACTTTTTTTACAAACTCAGGGACGGCCGGGATCATATAACTTTTTTCACCTTTTACTACATACACGTCATTTGCAGGGAGGTTCAGGACATCCTCAATCTCCCCTAGTGTGCCGTGTACTTTGTCATTGACAGTTAATCCAATGAGGTCCTGTATAAAGTACCTGCCCTCCTCCATCTCAACGTCATCTCTGTTGATGAAGATGGTTTTTCCCTTAAGGGCTATGGCAGCATTTATGTCCTCCACACCCTCAATATATAGGATAACCTGGGTCTTGTGTACGGAGGCCTCCTCAATTATACGTTCCTCACCGTCAATATATATGCGGTCAAAGTCACATAAGAATTCCGAGTCGTCACTCCAAGGCTTTACGCGGACGGCACCGTTAATACCGTGGGTGTTTGCTATAACACCCGCTTCAAGATATTGTTGTCTCGGCATATGCTTTGTCTTCCTCTCTAGGCTTTCTTGGTCCAAAAAATATTACACTCAGTACCATTCCCAACACCATGAATAAAGCAGCACCTATAAACATAGCTGAAAATCCAAGTGTGTCAATAACAACTCCCCACAGCAGTCCTCCGCCCCCAAAGCCTATATCCATGGATAGGAAGTAGGTAGTACTGGCAACTCCTCTACGGTTGGCTGGTGCATTTTTCATAACTATAGCATTTAGAACAGGCATACCCGATCCCATGCCAAAACCGTATAGTACACCCATAGCGAGGTAGAGAACCTGATTTGTTGTAAAAGCAAGAACCAGGCATGCTATTAATGTTAGGGTGTATGCAGGTATAAGCACTACTAGTACACCAAACCTGTCAGCTATTTTCCCAACTGCAAGTCTTGATATCAGCATAGACCCTGCGGCAACCGTAAAGAAGAGACC
>CAZIVK010000250.1:0-3180 GCA_964542515.1 uncultured Oscillospiraceae bacterium
ATATATAAGAGGTTGTTTATTAGTTGTAGCTCAGGCCAAAACCAGAGCGGTAATAGTTGCCGTCCTCGTCGCAGTAGGCGTAGCTGCCGCCTTTTACGTTAGCTAATATTGCCGGGTCTATATACTGATCCTTATCATAGCCTGGAACATCATTGGGTGAGGCGCATAGTTCACGGATAACACCATCAACTTCCTTCTCGGTAATCTGTATTACGTCCATGGAGGAGACCATGGTCAGGCTCATTTTACCGGTGGGGTTGAAGTCTCCGGAGAGTACGTCCAATTGTGCTCCCAGAGCATTGTCCATAGCTACAGGACTGATGGTGTATTGGAAGGTGAGAGCGTCTACGTAGGGTTCCAAGGTGTCTAAGATCCAGGGGTTGCTTACCACGCAGATTGCTATTACTTTGCCTCCGTTTGTGCGGACGGTATCCGATATTGTCTTGATTTTATCTACGTCTTGGAGGGTGGTAATGGGTACCATGTTACCGGTTTTCTTCTGGCTCTTGTTGAGTTCTCGTTCCTCGTAGAGCTTATTATCTACCATCTCAATGACAGGCATGGCAAATTGGCGGAATACCATACCGTTGCTGATAGGCCATACGTGGAGACATGCGTAATCTGCTTCATTTACATCTTCAACCACGGTGTAGCCTTTCTTCTGGAAGAGGGAAGTTAACTTATTGCGAAGGGAATCTGAGCCTCCGGCGGTACCTGCACCCATGGACTGGGCTAGCGCAGCACCGGGATCCTCACCCTTAAAGCATTCAATATAGACCTTTGTGCCCTTTTTCATAGGAAGGACCTTGTTATGGTTCTTGGCTAGGACTACGGCCTTTTGGTTGGCGATGTAGGCAGCTTTTTTGGCATTGTCTAAGTTTTCTGTACGAACTTTGTCTGCCAAATCCGGATCTAAATAAGGGTTGTCCACACGCTTGGTTTTGAAAAGGCTTAGGAGGCGGCGGTAGTTTGCTCGGTCTAGGTCTGCTTTGGGTAGGAAGCCTTCTTCAACGGCTTTGACAATGTTTTCAACGTCTGAGTTGCCACCTATAACATCTGTGCCGGCTGAGATAGCTTTGGCATACCGCTGGGGTACTGTTAAGTCCTCTAAGCCATAGATTTGTGTAGTAATTATGCCGGAGTCTGAGTTTATATAGCCATCAAAGCCCATGACGTCTCGAGCCAAGTCGGTAATTATCTCCTTGGAGTAGGCTGAGGGTACGAGTTCGGTGGAAGTTGTATTGCCTTTGTATGTTTGAGCTTTACTGCGGTCATCAATGGCCACACGAGAGTAGTTGGGCATGATACCGGAGGCTTTCATGTCAAAAGCTGCTTGGAAGGGAACCAGGTGGTATTTTTCCATAGAGCCCTCGGTGGGATAGAGCCGCCATTGTCCAATGGGCATGTGGGATTCAAAGCCATTTTCTGCAGGTCCATCTCCGGGGAAGTGCTTGACAGTCAGAACTACTGAGTCTTCGTTAAGACCGTCCTCTCCGTTCTGGTAGCCCTTTACCAGTGCTTTGATGATTCCGGCGGTGATTTCCGGACGCTCTCCGTAGGTTCCACTGTTTCTTGGCCAGCGTGGGTCGGTAGCCATGTCCACCTGGGGGCCGTACATGACGTTTTGTCCTGCACTCTTCATCATCTTCCTGTCAGTTGCTGCCATATTAAGTACCATATCAAAATTGCCATCCCCCATGACAGCGGCAGCAATACCCAAAAAATCTGGATAGCCGATATTAATAGGATTGGTATGGAGGGAGTAAGGTATAGCAACGCCGCCCTTACAGGCTTCATACTCTAGCATTTGGGTACCTATATTATGATAGAGAGCACTAACACCGGCCTCGGCGCGCATCTCGCCACGGTATACACCACCGGTTATTTTCCGCTCCATAACGTCAGAGGAATCTACACGCATGGAAGTTCCGGGAAGTATACCTTTACGCTCGGGCTCATTTGGATCATAAGCTTTATATATTTTATCCGGTACAAGATTTCCGTCTTCATCAGTTGCACTCTCTCGGGTCATGGAGACCGGGTTGTTCCATAAGGTGTTGAGAACCAGGCCGGCTTGCTGCCACAGGGTCAGGTGGGCTACCATATCTTTTGCACGGGTCTCGTTATCCAGCCGCCAATCCTTGTAAGGGGACAGGATACCGGAGTTGTCCATATCTTTGAAATAGAGCCCGTCTTGTACAATTACACCGCAAGTAGTAACGCCAATAGTGGGTCCGCCATCAGGATTGTGAAAGAGTACCGGCTCCAGGTACATATCGTTAATGTTTTGCCCCTCTTTCAGTACATAGGGTGCGGGGATATAGCTGTTCTTCATGCAAATCACCTCTTATTAATTATGAAATTAGTATACCACAATTGCTTGCTGATATATATTGTCATTTGTGCTCACATGGGACATAGTTGCTTATGTGTCATAAACTGGAGTAATGGCACAAATAAGCTATTGACAGATGGGAGTGTACATGTTACTATGCCAGAGATACTTATAAAATTTTAAGTATCTATCATTTGTTAAGGAGCCATATATGAGCATAAAGATTATAACTGATTCTACTTCGGACATAGGTCTTGGTGAGGCAGATAGACTTGGAATATCCGTTGTTCTATTAAAAACCGTCTTTGAAGACGGGCAGTATCTAGACGGAGTTGACCTTACTGCAGAGGAGTTTTACAAAAAGCAGGCTGAAGCAAAGCAGTTCCCCACAACCACACAACCTACACCGTCAGACTTTGATGACGCATATAGAAATGCTTTAAAAGATGAAGATGATGAAATTATAGCAATACTTATTTCAAATAAGCTATCAGGCACAATTCAGAGCGCAGCAATCGCTAAGGAAAGTTTTGATCGGAACATATATATAGTCGATAGTGGGACAACAACCATTGGTCTTAGAATATTGGTGGAAAGAGCTATTGAGCTTAGAGACCAAGGTCAAAAAGCAAAGGAAATTGTGGACATGCTTGAATGGGAAAAAAAGAGTATAAGACTATACGCCTACGTAGATACCTTGGAATACCTCCAGAAGGGCGGGCGTCTATCAAGAGGGGCTGCGTTTGCCGGGACACTCCTTGATATGAAACCAATTCTTGGTGTAGCCGACGGCACAATCCAAGCATGTGGTAAAGTCAGGGGTCTAAAAAAAGCCTATAACCAAG
>CAZIVK010000251.1:0-3174 GCA_964542515.1 uncultured Oscillospiraceae bacterium
AGGAAACGAGTAGCGCCTGACGGGATCTCCACCCGTTATAAAGGGAGCATGTATGAGAGTACGTGGAATGAGTGGGCTTTTTAGCCAATATGGGTGGTACCGCAGGAGTTATCTCTTGTCCCTTGCTTTAGGGGCAGGGGATTTTTTATATCCTCAATTTGATTTAGGGAGTTGGTTTTCATGGTTGATGGTTGGTGGTGGCAGATATTCATCAGAGCGTAATAAATCAAATATTTGGAGGAATTAATTGTGAATCTTATTAAGAAAATTGCATTATTGACAGCTATCGCGGTAATAGCGCTAACTCTGGTATCTTGTAGTAACGTAACCCCGTCCAATGGGGACGCCACTTTGAAAATTGGTGTTATTCAGTATGCACCACATCCCTCTCTTGACAACTGCTACACAGGGTTTGAAGAAGGTCTGGCGGATGCTGGCTATGTTGTTGGAGACAACATAGAGATTGACTTCCAAAATGCCCAGGGTGATATGGGTAACAGTGACCTTATTGCTAAAAACATGGTGACATCAAAATATGATATGATTCTTGGTATTGCAACACCCGCGGCTATGTCTGCGTTCAGCGCGGCTAAGGACACTCAAATACCGGTAGTATTTTCAGCTATATCTGACCCTGTTTCCGCAGGTATAGTACAGTCTGTTGAAAAACCGGGGTACAACTGCACAGGCACGTCAGACATACTTCCGCTGGAAGCGCAGATGAAAATGATCCGCTCATTCCTGCCTGACGCTACAAAAATTGGCATTTTATACACCACAAGTGAGCCAAACTCGGTGTCACACCTTGAGGACTTTAAGGCACTTTCAGAGGATTACGGGTTTGAAATTGTAGAAGTTGGTATAACTAACGCATCGGAGGTTGCCGCGGGTGTTAGCTCACTTATATCAAAAGGAGTTGACTGCATAAATAATTTCACAGACAACAACGTGGTTAACAATCTTTCAACTCTTGTTCACGCAGCAGATGACGCAGGAATTCCTGTGTTTGGCTCAGAAGTTGAGCAGGTTATAAATGGTTGTCTGGCTTCTGAAAGCATAGATTACGTTGACCTTGGACGTGAGACCGGTGAGATTGCAGCAAGGATTCTGAAGGGTGAAAAGGCCGGAGAAGTTTCTGTGGTCCTCATATCAACAAGTGAACCGGTGTACAATAAAGCAGTGGCAGAAAAACTTGGCATAGCACTCCCGGCAGATTTTAGTACTGCTGAGAACGTCGGGGAGTAGACGCGTCAGTAATGATTTTATGGAAAGTAGGTCCTGTTGATGGATGTTTTACTTGGGTTGATAAAGAATATTCTGGAGGAGGGTTTCATCTATGGCATCATGGCCATGGGTGTCTACATCACCTACAGTGTTCTTGACTTCCCGGACCTTTCGGTGGATGGTACGCTGCCACTGGGTATGTGTATAACAGCCACTATGATAACTGTGGGAGTAAATCCGCTGCTGGCATGCCTCATTGCGTTTGCCTGCGGGGCACTTGCGGGGTCGGTTACCGGTCTCCTGCATGTAAAGCTAAAGATTACGGACCTACTATCCGGTATACTTGTGATGACCGCAATGTGGTCGGTAAACCTTGCGGTGACAAGGGGAAGCGCCGTGTTGCCGTACTACAATAAACCAACTATATTTAATACAGGTTTAGTCCAGCTCTTGCCGGAAAGTGTATACAGGTACCGTGTACTAATAGTAGGAGCTCTTGCAGCACTACTCGTTAAGGTTCTTTTGGATCTATACCTTAAAACCAAATCAGGACTTTTGCTCCGTGCAGCAGGGGATAACCAACAGTTTGTCACCTCTATCTCCAGAGACCCCGGTAAAATGAAGATTATTGGTCTGGCCATAGGAAACGGTTGTACCGCACTAGCGGGGTCTATACTCAGCCAGCAGGCCGAATCAGCTAATATTATGAGCGGTACCGGAATGGTTGTTATGGGACTGGCCTCCGTCATCATCGGAACAAGCATATTCAGAAGGGTACCTTTCCTGAAATCAACTACTATGGCGGTGCTTGGTGCAATTATTTATAAGACCTGCCTTGTTGTGGCTATGCAGCTGGGGTTGCCTACAAACTATCTCAAAATACTGATGGCTGTAATCTTTACCGTGGCACTGGTATCCAACAACTATCTGTCCAAGGGGAGGAGGAAACAACATGTTGCAAGACAGGACCTATAGAACCCCACCGGCGGACACACTTGTGTCGCTACAGCATGTGGATAAGACATTTAACAAGGATTCTGTCAACGAAGTTGTTTTGTTCAATGACTTTAACTTGGATATTCTTAAAGGGCAGTTTGTATCAGTCGTAGGGAGTAACGGCTCCGGAAAAACAACAATGCTCAACTTGCTCTGTGGTAACCTGGATATTGATAGCGGTAAGATACTTGTCAACAACAAGAATATAAACAAAATGAGTGAGCACAGGCGGTCATCCTTTATAGGGAGGGTGTTTCAAGACCCATCCAAAGGAACCTGCCCTGCACTCACTATCCTTGAAAACATGTCCCTTGCGGATAATAAGGGTAAAAGTTTCGGCGTGCTCCCTGGTGTAAACAAAAAACGTGTGGATTACTTCCGCTCCCAGTTGGAACTTCTCAAATTAGGTCTCGAGGACAAGATCAATCTACAGGTGGGGAGCCTGTCCGGCGGACAGCGTCAGGCCTTAGCACTACTTATCTCCACAATGACTCCCATTGATCTGCTTATTTTGGATGAACACACCGCTGCACTAGACCCCAGATCATCTGAAACAGTAATGGAGCTTACAGATAAGTTTGTAAAGGAGAAAAAGCTCACCACACTTATGGTCACACACAACCTAAAGCACGCAATAAATTACGGCAATAGAATTATTCTTATGCACGCCGGTGAATGTGTTGTGGACGCGGCAGGTGAGGCTAAAGGTAACTATGAAATCAATGATCTCCTAAAGATATTCAATGAAATAAGCATTGAGTGCGGAAACTAGCGGAAAGACGAAAGGAACTGGCGTGTGCTCGCCAGTTCCTTTCGTCTTTTTCCTTAGCATTTTAGTCTGAGTAGTGGATGCCAGTTAATAGGAGTTGGTCAAAGGAGCCAAGGTTATCAATGTATTGTTTTGGGCCGATGCCCTCGTGCTTTTTGAATACCCTTGAAAAATAGTAGGGGTCT
>CAZIVK010000252.1:0-3161 GCA_964542515.1 uncultured Oscillospiraceae bacterium
GACCTAGATACTTTAGTGTGACTGGTCCACATATTCCGTCTACTGCGATGCCCACGCTCTTTTGAAAGGCTTTAACAGCACTTGCTGTCCTAGAACCATAGATTCCATCTATACTCCCCGTATAAATCCCCTGCTTTTTTAAGATCTGTTGAATTTCCTTTACAGGTTTTCCCTGAGCTCCCTGCTTGTATGTGGCAGCAGATGCACTCTGAGCAAATAATATTATAGCAATATTTAGTAAAAATAGAATGGTGAGTGCAAAAACCAATTTACTTCTTCGTGATGAAACCACTGTGTATATACCTCCCGATTGGATTTACGTATAGTTTACGAAGGAGGTGGAAGGATTATACTTGTCCTGATGCCAAATTTCATATGTGAATCATACCAATTTCCTATGCATTTGAGCAATTTCGCTTGACAGGTCGACGTAATACCATTAAAATAAGTAAAGACATGTCCTTATCTAATGGGATCGGTGTATGCGAGCATCGGTTTGAGAATTTGTCTCCCGCGGAGCCAGGCTCTTGCGGGTATTATAAAAAAAAGAGACGGAGGTATTCATAGGACAAAATGCTACAAAATGATATGGTCCTTTTCGCAGCTATCAGTGCATTTGATATTATAGTTCCTATTGTTTCCGCTGCTTTGGCCGGTATTCTCTGCTTTATAGCAGGGGTGGCGTTCAGAAAAAATGTGGCGGAAAAGGAAATAGGAAGTGCAGAAGATGAAGCAAAGCGAATTATTAATGAGTCAATAAAGAACGCTGAAAACAAAAAACGTGAATCACTACTGGAAGTAAAAGAGGAAATCCACCGCGCACGTGCAGAATATGAGCGGGAGGAGAAGTCACGCAGACAGGATCTGCAGAAGCAGGAGCGCCGCCTTACCCAAAAGGAGGAGACCCTGGACCGCAAAACAGATCATCTCGACAAGAAGGATGAGACCTTAAATCAGAAGATTGCCAAGAATGATGAGATTGAGAAGGAAATACTCGCCCTTAAAAGCTTACAATTGGAAACTTTGGAGAGAATATCAGGTTTTTCAAGGGATGAAGCCAAGAACTACCTTGTTATGCAGTTGGAAAATGAGGTCACCCATGACAAAGCCGTTAAACTACGTGATCTTGAGGTAAAGTTTAAAGATGAGGCGGACCAGAAAGCCAGAGAAATTGTTTCACTGGCAATTCAAAAATGTGCCGCTGACCATGTGGCAGAAGCCGCTGTATCTGTAGTTACAATCCCAAGTGATGATATGAAAGGTCGTATCATTGGACGTGAAGGTCGCAACATCCGTACATTTGAAACAATGACAGGAGTGGACCTAATCATAGATGATACCCCTGAAGCAATTACTCTCTCGGCATTTGACCCAGTGCGCCGTGAGGTCGCTCGCATTGCTCTTGAGAAGCTTATTGTTGACGGACGCATACATCCCGCCAGAATTGAAGAGATGGTTGAGAAGGCCCGCCGTGAGGTGGATCAGACAATCAAAAAAGAGGGTGAGAGGGCCGCATTTGAAACAGGAATACACAACCTCCATCCTGAAATCGTAAAACTTCTCGGACGCTTGAAGTTCCGCACAAGCTACGGACAGAATGTGTTGATGCACTCAATTGAGGTCAGCCACATTGCAGGCCTGCTTGCTGCAGAAATCGGCGCAGATATTACCCAGGCAAAACGTGCAGGTCTCCTCCATGACCTAGGAAAAGCCGTTGATCATGAAATAGAGGGCTCTCACGTACAGATTGGCGTTGACCTCGCAAGAAAGTACAAGGAAAACGCAGACATTGTCCATGCAATTCATGCACATCACGGTGACGTTGAACCCTCCACAATTGTGGCTTGCCTTGTTCAGGCATCGGATGCCGTCTCCGCCGCTAGACCCGGAGCCAGACGTGAGAACATTGAAAATTACATTAAGAGGCTTGAAAAACTTGAGGAGATTGCCAACACATTCCCGGGAGTACTAAACTCCTACGCCATCCAGGCGGGTCGTGAGATCAGAATTATGGCAAAACCTGAAGAGGTCAATGATGATGAGATGATACTACTGGCACACAACCTCTCTAAGAAGATTGAGAGTGAGCTGGAGTACCCCGGACAGATCAAAGTGCATGTCATTCGTGAGACACGCGCTATTGAGTTTGCAAAATAATGAATAAGAATTTAAGGCTGATTGTAACAGGCGGGCTTCTGGTTGCGCTTGATGTCGTTTGTACAAGGTTCTTATTTTTCTATACCCCCGGCGCTGTGGACCGCATAAGTCTACAGTTCCTTCCAAACGCACTTGCTGGGCTGCTCTTTGGTCCTGTTTGGGGCATGGCAATATGTGTCCTGGGTGACACTGTTGGTATGATCATAAACTCCGGAGGCATGAGCTTCATGCCGCTAATAACTATGGCATGCGGTGCAAGAGGACTAATATACGGACTGATACTACACAGGAAACCGGTAAGCTTTATGCGCAGTGTAATAGCCGTTGGTGCTGTTACAGCAATAGTTGAGCTTGGTCTTATGCCCCTGTTCTTATCCATATTATATGGAAGAGCATGGAGTGCTATACTAATAGGAAAGCTCTTCACACGAGTGCTTACCATACCGGCATATGGGGCAGTTCTATACGCTGTTGCCCGCTCTATGTCTCACGCCGGTATAGCAAACTTCACCGTAAAACACCAAAGTCCACGTAAGTAAAATAATCACAATATCACCTCTTGCCGTCTATAATATAAGGGAAGGCAAGGGGGGATACATATTTTATGAGCTATACCAAGTTTTACTTCCGGCCCGGTCAAGGGGAGCAAATTGAAACAACTATACATCTTCGCCATGATGACAGGTGTGTTATCCATGGATATGTTGTGGGAGATAAAAACGAGCCCTATACAGATGCGGCTGTTTTGTTGTTTGAAGCCCAGGACAACGGAGAGACCAAACCAGTAAGCCAAATGTTTACAGACGAATTCGGACAGTTCGTTTTTGGTCCGCTTGTGGCAGGAAAGCTTTACCTGGCAAAGGTCTTTAAGAACACCATTAGGATTAGAGAAATTGAAAATGAGGATTAAGAAAGTGCCACCCGGACTGTTTGAGCCGGGTGGCACTAATTATTGTGCGCCCGGCATGGGCAATTACTCGGCGGTGTAAGTCCGCTACAGACTT
>CAZIVK010000253.1:0-3157 GCA_964542515.1 uncultured Oscillospiraceae bacterium
GAATTTATCGTCCGTCTGAGGGTCAATTAATTGGCGTAAAATGAAAGAATAAGGAGGAACACCAAAATGGCAAAAACAGAAAAAGAGATCATTCGCATCAGGCTGAAAGCCTACGACCACCAGCTTATCGACCAAGCGGCAGAGCGTATCGTTGAGACAGCCAAGCGCACAGGCGCAAACGTCTCAGGTCCGATACCACTTCCCACAAAAAGGGAAATCATTACAATTCTTCGCGCCGTCCACAAATACAAGGACAGCCGTGAACAATTTGAGCGCCGTACGCACAAAAGACTTATCGACATCCTCACACCTTCACAGAAGACAGTTGAGTCACTTATGTCACTCGACCTTCCGGCTGGCGTTGAGATAGAGATAAAGCTATAGCCTTCGGTCAAGTTGGCCGCCGTAATAGGCGCCGGGTCAACCAATAACCTTTAAGGAGGACAATGTAAATGCAAAAGGCGATAATCGGCACAAAAGTCGGTATGACACAGATCTTTGATGAAGCCGGAAAAGTTATTCCGGTAACAATCATTGAAGCAGGTCCATGTGTTGTAACGCAAAAGAAAACTGATTCTAAAGAGGGCTACTCCTCAGTTCAGCTGGGCCTCGGTGATGTAGCCGAGCGCAAGCTCTCAAAACCTGAGTCCGGTCACCTTAAGAAAAACTCCCTACCAATGAAGAGACACCTCAAGGAGTTTAGACTTGATGACACCTCATCACTTAATGTGGGTGACATAATCAAGGCTGACGTTTTCACTGAGGGTGACAGGGTGGATGTAACCGGTATCAGCAAAGGTAAAGGATTTGCAGGTACAATCAAACGGTATAACGGACATCGGACACCTATGACTCACGGTGGCGGACCTGTTCACCGCCATGCAGGAGCTATGGCTGCAAACTCCACACCTTCGCGCATCTTTAAAGGCAAGAAGATGCCTGGACACATGGGTGCTGAGCAGACTACCGTTCAGAATCTTGACGTTGTTATGGTGGACACAGAGCTAAATGTCATTGCGGTCCGCGGAGCAATCCCGGGACCAAAAGGCGGCATCGTGTTCCTCAAAAACTCAGTCAAAAAGGTCTGAGGCGAAAGGAGAAATAGAGGATGCCTAAAGTAACAGTTTATGATATGACCGGAAAGCAGGTTGGAGATATCGAGCTTTCTGATGCAATATTTGGTGTAACACCTAATAAGTCGGTCATGCACAGTATGGTAAAGTACCATCTGGCAAATCTCAGACAGGGCACACAGTCCACCCTCACTCGCTCAGAGGTTAGAGGTGGCGGACGTAAACCCTGGAGACAAAAGGGTACAGGACGTGCCCGTCAGGGTTCAATCCGCGCTCCACAGTGGTATCACGGTGGTATTGCACTTGGACCAAAACCCCGCAGCTACGGTTTTTCCGTCAACAAAAAAGTTAAGAGATTGGCACTGCACGGTGCACTCTCATCTAAGGTTCTTTCAGGGGACATTATTGTTGTTGACAACCTACAGCTTGATCAGATCAAAACGAAAAGCTTTCTTAATTTCCTGAATTCAGTTGGTGTCACCGGAAGCGCACTTGTCGTTACCCCTGAAGCCAATGTGAACATAATAAAGAGCGCACGTAACCTGCCCGGCGTCAAGACAACAGTCGCACACATCCTTAGTGTCTATGACGTTCTCAACGGAAAGAAATTAGTCGTTGACCGTGCAGCAATCGCAAGGATAGAGGAGGTTTACGCCTAATGAAGTCGGTATATGATATCGTAAAGCGCCCAATAATCACCGAGCAATCCATGGAAGGCGTTGAATCAGGTAGATATGTATTTGAAGTTGCGCGCAAAGCAAACAAGATAGAAATCAAAAAAGCCGTTGAAGAGATATTTGGAGTTGACGTAGCAAGTGTTAACACAATGAACTACAAAGGTAAAGAGAAACGCCAGGGTGCAACCAGCGGATTCCGCCCCTCATGGAAAAAAGCGGTTGTAACTTTGAAAGAAAATTCCAAGACCATCGAATTCTTCGAAGGTATGGTCTAAGCCCAACTAAGTCAAAAGGAGTGTAACGCAAAATGGCGATAAAAACCTTTAAACCGACAACGCCTTCGAGGCGGCACATGACGGTTGTCGACTTTTCCGGGCTTTCAAAAGTCAAGCCGGAGAAGAGTCTACTTGGAGTCGTTAAGAAATCTGGCGGCCGCAACTCGTATGGCCGTATAACCGTCCGTCATCGTGGAGGCGGGGTAAAAAGAAAATACCGCATAATCGATTTTAAACGCAACAAGATGGATCAACCCGCAGTCGTTCAGTCTATGGAGTACGATCCAAACCGCTCGGCAAACATTGCTCTAGTAAAATATGAGGATGGAACTGTAACCTACATTATCGCACCTGTAGGACTGTCGGTCGGAGATACCGTTATTTCAAGCATAAAGGCAGACATCAAACCTGGTAACTGCCTACCAATAGAAAACATTCCACTTGGTACCTTCATCCATAACATAGAGCTTTATCCCGGAAAAGGCGCACAACTCGTACGTTCAGCCGGTACATCAGCTCAGCTTATGGCAAAGGAAGGAAAGATGGCTCAGGTCAGACTTCCCTCAGGTGAAGTTAGAATGGTTCCGATAGGCTGCAAAGCTTCAATCGGCCAGGTCGGCAATATTGAGCATGAGAATGTATCAATAGGTAAAGCCGGACGCAAGCGTCACATGGGAATCCGTCCTACAGTCCGCGGCTCGGCCATGAACCCGGTTGACCATCCACACGGCGGTGGTGAAGGCAAGGCTCCTATCGGACGTCCCGGACCTGTCACACCGTGGGGTAAACCAGCTCTTGGTTACAAGACCCGCAAGAAGAAAAACCGCACTGACAAATTTATTGTCAAGCGCCGTGGAAGCAAGTAGAGGGGAGGAGGCTAATTATGAGTAGAAGCGTTAAGAAGGGTCCATTCGTAGCACCCGAGCTTTTAAAGAGAATTGACAAAATGAACGAAACCGGTGAAAAGCGTGTGCTAAAAACATGGTCGAGGGCCTCAGTCATATTCCCTCAGTTTGTAGGACATACCGTTGCCGTGCATGACGGCCGCAAGCATGTTCCGGTATATGTCACTGAGGACATGGTAGGTCACAAGTTAGGCGAGTTTGCTCCGACAAGAACCATTAGGGGTCAC
>CAZIVK010000254.1:0-3157 GCA_964542515.1 uncultured Oscillospiraceae bacterium
AATCTGGAAATTCCTTCTGCTCAATGCTGGAGTGCTGTGTTTACAGCTTTTTATTGGAGGTACCTGCTTCTTGTCCTCCAGTATTTTCAATGACAGCAAATATGCCGTCGGAGTCGGTGCTGGCATCCCGGCACTGGGATTTATCATACAGATGATGGCCAACGCCGGAAAAGGGCTGGAAAACGTAAAGTACGCAACATTCTTTTCCTTGTTTAATCCGGATGAAATCATCGCAGGAGAAGCAGGTGCGTTTGGGGGCATGGCACTCCTTTGGAGCCATTGTATTATTTGTAGCAGCAATAGCGGTATTTTCAAAAAAGGATTTACATATTTAAAATTATGCTAAATATCCAGCTTTTTGCCTTTCATAAAGATCACCTCATCGCATGTTACATAAAATATAACAATAAAAAGGCAACAACAGAAAAAGCACCTACTCATCATCAATGAATAGGTACCTATTCAGATGCACTTTTGGAGAAACAATTGGATATTGGCCTGTTCCTTGCTTCGATCACAGTTTGCTCTGCCAAGCCTGTCACATAAACCCAGCAGAGCGACCTCGCGTATATCCGTGTTACTCCGCATACCTTGTATATCGGCAAACTGTAAATTCTTCAGCACGAAGAGTATTTGCATATGGTAGCGGATCAGTTCAGATACTTCACGGATAAAAAGACGGTCATCCGTAAACTCCTGCAAAAACCTTTTCGACAGTTCCGCACCAACCTTATCATGATCATAAGCAGTGATCTTGCCCTTCCTGACGTTGGTGGTAGCGGGCTTTCCGATGTCATGTAAAAGAGCCGCCCACATAAAGACGGCAGGATTACGGCTTTGTGATTTTGCTTCTGCGGCCTCGTCCACTACGAGCATAGTATGATTCCACACATTGCCTTCAGGATGATGCTCAGAAGACTGCTCTGTGATCTTCAACCCGTAAAGCATATCAAACGGATATTGACTGAACCGCGGATCAGAATATACGGTGTTTAGATAGACGGACGGCCTGTTATCTTGCAATAGATGAACGTCTATATCGGAATACAGCAACCGCAAGGTCATTTTTTGTTTTCCGAATTCGTATTGTTTAAACCGAAAACAGCCCGTGCGCTTTCGGCATTGGGATCATGCTTAATATGCTTGGAGTGGAACTTCCCATCTTGATTTTTCTTGTTTTTGGTGCTTTTCATCTTGTTATCGTTACCCATAAAAAATCTCCTATCGCTTCGTGTAAACTATTTTTCTTTTGATAATTTTTCGGCATATCAAATTACCTCAGTCATAGCTTTCCAGCAAATGCGAAAAATATTCTTTTTCCTCGCGCTGGGCGCGGACGCCGCCCTTGCACCGCAGGTATTTACTCAATTAATGGGTAGCCTCCTACCCGATTTATTAATCCTACATTTAAGAGCAAGAAAAGTCGGGAAGGCATTGGGTAGATGTATTATACTTTAGTAGCAGTCAAGAAGGGGTGGGCGCATGAGCACTTGGACTGAGGGTTTGCAAAACGCTATTGAATATATTGAACATAATCTGACAGACGATATTCAGGTAAAGAATGTTGCTGAGAGGGCATATGTATCGGAGTTTCATTTTCAGCGTATTTTTTCAGTGCTGTGTGGATTTAGTGTTGCAGAGTATATTCGTAACAGAAGGCTGACGTTGGCGGCAAGAGAGCTGGCAGGTAGTGACACAAAAGTAATTGATGTTGCTGTAAAGTACGGCTATGATTCACCGGATAGCTTTGCCAGAGCTTTTACAAGGTTTCATGGGATCACACCATCGGCTGCAAAGGATAAGGGTGCACTACTTCGAGATTTTGCGCCACTTAGAATAATTTTATCATTGGAAGGTGGAACTACTATGGATTACCGTATTGAAGAAAAAGCAGCATTTACCGTAATGGGAAGAAAGAGAAGCTTTAGCAACGAGACCTCATATCAGGAGATACCAAAGTTTTGGGAAGAACATTTTAAAGATGGCGGTGGCAGAATAGTTTCTGGAATGTTTGGACTTTGCATTGACTCTGAAGGTGTAAATTTTGATTACTTGATAGCAGACAATTATCTTCCATGGAAGGACATTCCGGATGGCTACGAAACCAGAACGCTTCCTGCAGGGACATGGGTAGTGTTTCCTTGTAACATGAAAAGCTTGCAGGATACCAATACTCAGATGTGGAAGGAATGGTTGCCAAACTGCAAGGACTATAAACTTGGAGGTAACTATAACATTGAATTATATGCTCCACCGAATAAAGAGGATGTCTTAGAGAGTTATTGCGAGATATGGCTTCCAATAGAAAAAGCATAGTATTAAACCGCACTCATCACAATTTGTTGATGGGTGCGGTTTTTATGGAAAGCGTGCTTGACATTTTCCTGCGCAGTGATATAATGAAAGCATGGAAAGGAAGCTTTACATAGGGAGGGTTGAGGACTTGGAAAACAGACTAGAGGAAATTCGCAAAGCTAGGGGTATAAAGCAGGAAGATTTAGCCTCAGCTCTGGAAGTTTCAAGACAAACTATTGGTTCGTTGGAAAACGGTCGGTATAATCCATCGATCATATTGGCTTTTAAGATTGCCAGATATTTTAAGCTAAGAATCGAGGATATCTTTATTTACGAGGAGGACCCAGATAATGGAACAATATAAGGTTGGTCGGTACGTTATACTAGCGGCAATCGGGCTTATTATCTTATGTGTAGGGGTGGTGATTTTATTGGTGCCACAGAGGCCAGAAGGCATTCTTAAAACAGTTCCATATATTTGTATTGGTATTGGGTCGGGTATATTGGGCGGTAATCTCGGAACAGTGTTTAGTAACAGAGCCATGCTTAGAAATCCACAGGCTGGTCGACAAATGGAAATTGAGAAAAAAGATGAGCGTAACAAAGCAATAGGATACAAGGCAAAAGCCCGTGTCTATGATTTAATGATACATGTCTATGCTGCAATAATTCTTGCTTTTGCACTCATGCAAGTGGAGCTATTTGTAACCCTTACGCTGGTGGCTATCTATTTGTTTTATGTATTTGCCAATGTCTACTACCTTAGCAAATACAACAAGGAAATGTAGGCCTAAAGATGAATATTTTGTAACTATTCAGTCGCCACCTCGCTGTGAAGAGCAAATAGCGTAAAATATTGGTT
>CAZIVK010000255.1:0-3155 GCA_964542515.1 uncultured Oscillospiraceae bacterium
GGTCCTTGGCTTTCTGCATGAGGGCATCCAGTATCCTCATCTCCTGAGGCGTAAACTCTGTAAAGTTGCTTACATATACAGTCTTGTCACAAGCATAATTGCTGTCAAAGAGCTTATCTCCAAGCTTTGAGAGCATATCAGCGGGGTCCCCAAGAGAACCGGTAAGCATTGCATCATACGCACTATACAGAAGAGCTAAATCAGAGAGCTTATCTGAAAAAGCGGTGCTACCCTTTACTGCAACAGTGAGAGCATCCGGCTTAACATTGTAGAGTTTAAACTCATTAATAAGTACAACCAGGTCTGCAAGGAATTCAGGCTTTGATATCTGGTTTACAAGGGATTTCATTTGTGAGGCCACTGATTTTGCAGCTAGATTCATTACGAGGAGTCTGCCACCCTCACTTAAATAGCTGTCAGCAAGACCACCTACCAGTCCAAATACCCTATTTGCAAGTCTTTTTAATGAAAGCACCTCACAGTAAAGGGAGGTCTTATCCCCACATAGTTGGCTCAGCTTGCGCTCAGCTTCATGGGAGAAGTGGTGGGGAACAATAAGAATTTGCCCGGTAAGACCTTTTGCCGTGGCCTCACGGATCATTTCATAGACTATATCTTCGCCATATACAATCTTTAGCACTTCATCACCTCCGAAGTTCTTGCTCTTAAGTATACCGCCATTCAAGCCTATTTTCAACAAAAAAAACCCGAAGGTTGTTTTAGCGTTTATTTATTTACCGAGAAATCTCAGTATCTGTTGAAGGTACTCCAGTATTTTGAACTTGATAATTATGTTGTCGCTGTCCTCCACTATTAGCTCCACTTCACTCTCAGACAGCCCTGCAGTCTTAGCAGTCTCAAGGAATTCCTCTGTTGCCGAGTAACATAGCGGTGGGAACACAACGCACCACCAGTTTTTCCCATTCCCCTCACCTATTGTTATTTTTAACGAGTTGTATTCACCCGCAGGTAGACTGAAATTTTCATACTCCCTTGTGGAGTAATCCTCCCGTGTCAGCTTAGCATTGACCTCATATGCAAATCCGCTATTTTTAACAACATCCTCTGCAGACTTCTCAATCTGAGCTAGGTTAGATATGATCCGCTCCTCCGCCATATCCTCAGAATCACCGGGAACACAGAGCTTGCTCACCTCTTCAATAACCCTGTCACGCACCTCAAGCTTTAGGTTCTGGTCAATTTTTGAATCTGAATTTGCTATTACATGCAACCTAATAATCTTAGAAGCAAGCTCCTGCTGCTCTTTTCTATAAGTAAATCCTGCAAGGATGGCAAAGCACAGTCCAAAAATAAGTGCCAGCTCAATAGCTTTTAGTTTTGTTTTCATAAAAACCTCCGTTATGTATATAGATGTTATTATCATCGACAACATATCGGGGGTTTAAACACATTATTTAATTGTAAAGTTGCTAAAGCTGTAACAAAAAAGTGTCACGGTAGCGTCTAGTAAATTGATTATAAGCATCATTGGCTAAAGATGGATCACTATATATACCAAAAGCTGCTGACCCACTGCCACTCATAGCTGTACCTATTGCTCCAGTGGTTGCTATACTTCTGAGTATTTCCATTATTTCGGGACAGGTTATAGATGCAGCGGACTCGAGGACATTGCTTACCTCTCTTGAAATTTCAGAAAGGTTTTGAGACTGGAGTGCAGAGATCATAGTATCTATGTTGGGGCTGTCAAATTTATTTGAAAGATCTAACTTTGCAAAAAGCTCCGCTGTAGATATGGAGACCTTTGGTTTTACAATTAGTATGTTGCAGGCAGGAATCTTGGGAAGTGGTGTAATAATGTCGCCAATACCTTCACAAAGAGCACATCCTCCATGGAGGCAGAATGGCACATCCGCGCCTACCTTAGAACCTAGGGCTGTCAGTTCCTCAAAAGTGAGTCGGTTTCCGTAGTAACCGTTTAGGGCTTTTAGTACTGCTGCTGCGTCAGCACTCCCACCTCCAAGTCCGGAACCCACTGGAATCCGCTTATGGATCTTTATGCCAAGGGAGAATTCTATAAGGTTGATAGCATCAAAAAAAGCTCTTGCGGCTTTGCTTGCAATGTTTGACTCCTCACGGATAAAGCCGAAGTTTGTCTTTGTGCGGACCCCAGGAGCTCCGCCAAAGGTTAATGTAAGGTCATCATACAGTGGAATTTCATGCATAATCGTGGACAGGTTGTGGTAGCCGTCCTCCCTTTTTCCGACGACGTCAAGAACCAAGTTAATTTTTGCGGATGCCCTTACACGAATACTATCCATTGGAAGATATCCTCAACTTTTTAAGCTCAATAGCCTGCACGGGGCAGACCTCATGGCAGCAATAGCAGCGTATACATCCGGAATAGTCCGGAACGGCAAGTTTATTTACTATCTTAATTACCTGACGTGGGCAGATCTCGGCACATTTCCCACAGCCTATGCAGTTTGGCATCATTACAGGCCAGGGTGCCCGTCTATCTATAATGGCTTTGCGTAGTCCCTTTGGTAGAACTTTCATGGCAAAGGATCCAAGTCCAAGAGTCCTGCCACTTACTGCAGGTGTAAAGCGGGTCTTGAATCTGGATACCGGATCCCCTAGATAATCCTGCCTATCCAGCGCCTCGGGTACGAGTCCTTTTTTTATAGCTGTTACAAGGACCGGAACCATTTTGTAAGGCAAAGATACAAGACTACACATTGCAAGATCAAGAGCATAAGGGTTAAAAGAGGCGGCTATAACACCCACCTCTTTAGGGGTCCCAGCAGAAGGTCCGGGTCCCTCCATTCCCACCACGCCATCTATAATGGATAGGTGGGGTTTAACAGTTTCACATACATCAACTATCATATTATTGAAACTAATACTGTCCGGAAACCTTGAGTGGTAGGCAGCTTTGACCAGTCCCGGCACAACACCGTACATGTTTTTAACTGCCCCGGTGTAGTACGCCAATCCGTGAGTTTTAAGCTTAGCAGCGCTTACTATAATGTCTGCTTCCTGGACCGGGGTAATTACGTCCAGCTCTTTAAGTGCCATACCGGAGCCTGTCCTTATTTTTGATGATGACGTATCATAATTCAGTTGTGCACCTGAACGCTCTGCAGCGGATGTTATGCCTGCCACAGTGTACACATGGCGCAAGGAGGCCGGAG
>CAZIVK010000256.1:0-3140 GCA_964542515.1 uncultured Oscillospiraceae bacterium
ATGAATTTGATGAATGAGTTGATGCTATTGTGAGTAAAAAACTTTAAGTGGTTATGCCTGAGGTCTGCCAAGAGGAAATATAGGGACCAAAATAGTATGAAAATTAGTGCGATTATGGTTACATCATTGTGGGAATAGAAGGCATAGTTGTGCCCGAAAACAACTGAGGGAAAGGTCATAATTAGCATAAAGACGATAAACTTGACCTCTATCCATATGCGGGACTGTATTGCAGCAACAGATGCTGTGAAGTGGAGCCGGTCATTTCGTTTGATGCTGATATATATAATGAGGAGAATCTCGATAAATAGAACTGTTGAGAAAACAATTGCAACTAAGCGTAGAGTTTTGTAAGCTCTTGTAACACCGTATAGGGTCGACGTGCTGATTTCATCTGCATCTGAGGTGATGGCCATGACAAGGGTTACATCGGTGTTATCTGAGTACTGTTCCGCAAAGGAGTTGTAGTTGTCAATGAGTTGCTTATAGGAGCGGTCAAAGGAGTACTGTTCAGAGCCCAGTGTGCCTGACAGGTATTTATCTATGACATTGGTGTTGTCGGAAAAATAGAGATTGAGTGTGTCTTTATCTGCATAGAGTAGGCGGTCATATCTGTTCATTTCTGCTTTAGAGGGTAGTGTATTGTAAATTGTTTCTCCGGCCTTATTCACTACAAGGCAAGCAATGTTGCTCTCCTCTGCCTGGATTGACCTGTAGCCCCAATAGCTTGCTGTGTTTTGATTGTCCAGCTCCGGCACACAGCCTGAAATGTTAGCAAGAGATGAAAAAAGGTTTGCAAGATCCTCTTTAAATAAGATGGAATCCCGTACGTCCTTTGAAAATGTCAAGTCAAGAGCAATGTCCAGTTCGGTACGAATATTATCATTAAATACACAGAATAGGGCGGCGAGTAAGAGTCCAATTATTATGTTGACTGCTATGAAGTAGCATAGCCAGACCCTGAATGGGTGTCTTTTCACGTTTTCCATAGATGTTCCTCCGTTTATTTGCGCTGTGGGATTTTTTCTATTTTGTATCCCAAACCCCAGACAACTTTTAAGTATTTTGGATCGCTAGGTACTGTTTCAATTTTCTCCCGGATGCGGCGGATGTGTACCATGACGGTATTTTCTACGCCATATGCGGGCTCGTTCCAGATTCTCTCGTAGATCTCCTCTGCGGGAAAGACTCTGCCTGCATTACTCAGGAGTAGTTCAACAATACTGAGTTCAGTGGCGGTGAGGTGTATTGGTTCTCCATCTACATAGATTTGGCGGCTTTCCACATCTAGCTCCAGGCCTCCGGAAGTTATGTTGTCGGTCTTAGGAGCACTATCCGCTCCACCAAAATGCATGTACCGTCTTAGGTGCGCCCTGACCCGCGCTATGAGCTCATTTGGGTTAAAGGGCTTTGTAATGTAGTCATCTGCGCCCATTGATAGTCCATTAATTTTATCTGCATCCTCACTTTTGGCGGACAGGAGTATTACCGGAATATTTTTTGACTCGCGCAGTTTAAGTAGTGCTGATATTCCATCCAGGCGAGGCATCATTATATCCATTATTATGAGCCTAACCTCATTTTGTTCTAAATGCTTGAGGGCATCCTCCCCATCGGCTGCAATGGATGTACTGTATCCTTCGCGCTCTAGGGATATGGCTATTGCTCGGGCTATCGCCTCATCATCGTCAACAACTAGAACCAATGGTCCTTTGTTTTCCATGTTTACCACCTCCGATTGTTATTGTACCATACATTTATCAACAATTTTCTTACATTATTCTTACATGTTTCTTTGAACACAGGGACGGTTACATTGTTCAATTTTAAACAGGTGAACCGTCCCCGTGTAAAATTATGTCTATTGAAATAGTGTAATGAATAACCTATAATAGAATGAGTTAATTTTTCTAGTTCGAGCATTTTGGAGGACTTGATGAGATTTTTGTTAGGTGTGGATGTGGGGTCAACAACGGTTAAGGCCGTTTTGTGTGGCTTGGATTTAAAGCCGCTTTTCAAACGATATGAGCGACATAATGCCAAAGCTAAAGAGATCCTGCTGGATATCCTTAAGGATATAAAAGAGAAGTTTGGAGATATAACGACTAGCGTTGCTATTGCCGGGTCGGCAGGCCTGGGTCTTGCCCAGCGCGCTGGAATACCCTTTGTGCAAGAGGTTATTGCAACCACAACCGCCATAGATAGACTGCTCCCTGATACGGACGCCGCTATAGAGCTGGGCGGTGAGGACGCCAAGATTATCTTCTTTGGAAGAGTAAAAGAACAACGCATGAACGGAACATGTGCCGGTGGTACCGGTGCTTTCATTGATCAGATGGCCACACTCATGGATGTCACAGTGGATGAGCTAAATAACCTATCTAAAGGACATAAAAAGATATATCCAATTGCCTCACGCTGTGGGGTGTTTGCTAAATCTGATATACAGCCGCTTCTAAACCAGGGGGCAAGTAAGGAGGACATATCCGCATCTGTATTACAGGCGGTAGTCAACCAGACTATAGCCGGGCTTGCTCAAGGTAGGAAGATTGCAGGTAATGTTGCTTTTCTTGGAGGACCTCTGGCCTTTATTTCTGAGCTCAGAAAGAGGTTCGTTGAGACTCTTCATCTTACACAGGAGCAGGCTATGTTCCCAGAGGACGCTCAGTATTTTGTTGCAATAGGAAGCGCTGCAGAATCTGAGAGCTTTGACGAGGTGCAGCTGAGTAATGTTATAGGTCAAATAGAACAGGCAGATGAGGGTGTATTTGGGCAGAACCTTCCTCCGCTTTTTAAAGATGAAGCTGAGTATGAGGAGTTCCACGCAAGGCACAGTAAAGCTTCTGTTCCAGCGGTTGACCCTGCGGAGTATTCCGGTAAGGCATACTTGGGAATTGATGCAGGCTCTACTACCACAAAGCTTGTCCTTTTGACGGATGACTGCAGGATGCTATACAGCTACTATGCGCCAAATAAAGGGAACCCTGTAGATGTGTTGCGTGAGGAGCTTATTAATGTAAGGAAGCTCTGCGGGGAGCGTATTGTTATTGCAGGATCTGCCGTTACAGGGTACGGTGAGGAGCTCATGGTAAGTGCCTTTGGCGCAGACTTTGGTCTGGTTGAAACAATGGCCCACTATT
>CAZIVK010000257.1:0-3119 GCA_964542515.1 uncultured Oscillospiraceae bacterium
GTGACGGAATTGAATGAGTTCGAGTATAACCTGGCGGTTAAACTGATTGATTATGAACAGGCGGAAAGCCATCTTGATGAGAAATGGCTTTCCGGAAATTATATACTGATAGACAAGCATATCAGATATTTCCCCGCTATGATGCATGCCAACAGCTATTTCGAAATGCTGTATGTGTATGAAGGCAATTGTATATGCTCATTTCATGAATCTCTTATTGATATGAGGGAAGGCGATCTTATAATCATACCGCCAATGATGGAGCACTCTATCAGCATATATGACGACAGCAGTACCGTTGTCAATTTATTGATTGACAAAAGATCATTTATAAACGTCTTTTCGGGAATCATAAACGTACAGGATAAAATTTCGGATTTTTTTCGTCGTGCTCTGTACGGAAACGATACTACAACGGCACTGTTTATCCACTGCGGAGACGATATCCGGGACATGATCGAAAAAATGTACAACAAATTCGATTTGAAGAACATTGGTATTTCCAGAAGGATTCTGAGTATATACTTCCAGCTTCTTATTGCGTATCTGGCGTGCGATTATTCCGACAAACTAATATTGCACAAGGTCGCCGAGGCCGAGAATCCTCTAGGACCTCTGTTCAATTTTATAAAGCAAAACTGTTCGAGCGTCTCCCGCTCGCAGGCCGCACAATTTTTTGGTTATAATAGCAACTATTTAAATCAACTTATTAAACGGCATACCGATATGACATTTTTTCAGGTGCTTACCGAAATCCGTATGGGCGAAGCGTCTCGCATGCTACTGTACTCCAGTCAGAGTATTGAGGATATTGCGATTGCCTGCGGGTACTCCGGCAAAAGCAACTTCTACAATGCTTTCAAGAAGAAATTTGGGATGACTCCGCAGATGTTCAGGGATCATGGCGACCAGGTTCAATAAATAAATCTTAATTAATGTTAATTGAAGCGTAACTGTTCAGTCGCCTAAGCAAAGTTAAACTTAGCAGGCAATTTCTTTAAGGCATTTTTGATAGCGTCATAGACACTAATGCCATGCTTTTTGGCAGTGCCTGTGTATGACATGATAGAAGCAAACGCCTCAGCACCAGTCTTTGTTCTAAAAGATCCCGAAACCTTCTGCTTCACTTTGATCATTCTTAGGTCTCTTTCAGCTTGATTATTGTCAAAAGGGACGGAAAAATCGGTCGCGAAAAGACAGACTCCTTCCTTGTATAAAACAAGCCTATCAACTAACGCTCTTGCCTTGCTACGCTTGGCTCGACCGCGTTTTCCTGGTGTTCGATTAGGGACGGGGTTCAGAGCTATCCCGGTTGTTGTTAGGAGGTTATATTTCGCACTGAACAACTCCCATTGTTCAGCTGAAAAGTAATTAACTCCCCGGCTTAATAAGCTCTCTTTAGATTTCTTCATTTCCAGAAGAAGATCTATGAAGCTCTTAGCCCATTGTTGACCGGTATTTTCTAAAATCCCAGTCAACTCCCTTAGAATATGAGCGTTACAGAGACCGTGAGTTATACCTTCATATTGGAAATATGTAGACCAACAGTCATGGATTGCAATTCCGGTAAAGTGCGGTAGCACCCCTGATGAATCCATACCCTGTTTTCCTCGTTTGCTCTCTATTGAGAGGTATGTAAATGCGCTGTTTGACGCAGAGTGTACCCAGTTGAGCTTCCCATCTACACGTATTCCAGTTTCATCAAAGTGAGCAACTCCCAATGAAGAAACCTTTTCCTTAATCATTTCTACAATTGGCACAACTTGATTGGCAAGACGCAATACCATTGATGCTATTGTCCCATTGCTAATTGGTATTCCGAAAACACTGCTTAGGAGATCATGTGTACGCTTTAAGCTTACCATACCCTCTGTATTTAGTGCTATTGCGAGAGCGGCAAGGTTATCTCCGTACTGTACCGTTGAGTTAATCCCTGCCGGGAAATTCCCCTTGAGCTCTGTTCCACCCATGTTAGGACACTGATATACAAGAGCTTTGTGTGCTATGATTTTTGTAGAGACGTTTATGTCAATTTCATATCTCGTCTCAGATGTCCGACCTGCACATATATTCGTATGAGGGCATCCCATACACTGACACGGCTTGTGTACTTTAACTTCATCAGGTTCACGCATGATTTTCAGCCCATTACCCTTATGACCCTGTTGCCCACCGGCCTTCTTTCCGCTCTTTTCGCGCAAGCTCTTAGGTGCTGGCTTTTTATAACCATCACTTGAAGGAGGCTTTGAACTATTTTTACTGTTCTTATTCTGCATATCCATGAGTTCATCTATTTTGCTTAGCAGCTTCTGAATTTCAGCCCCTTGATCTTCAATCGTTTTTTGCAGGACAGATATCATTGAGGTGAACGTGTTTTTCAAATCATCATGCTGGGCTCTGAGTTTTGCAATTTCACTTATATACTCTGATTCAGATTTATGTTCAAAGCCACTTTTCATCCCGCTCACCCCTCGTATAATTTCTGCCTTTTCTAATACTAATTATACATGAAGGAGGTTTAATGTGCCAGTATATCTATGATCTAGCCATTTTTAGAGTTGTAAAATTGACGAATGTCCATTGTGGAAAACCCAATTTATCTTTCGCTTTGTTATCCACATTATTTCGCTTTTGGATCCTGTTTTCCGCGCTTTTCCAGTGGGAGACCTTTTGTTGGATATACATTGTTGATAGTTTTCAACAGTTATACACAAAAGGGATGAATCATAGTATTTATAACGCTTTTCCTTGCAGAAAGTTCTACGTTTTAACTAATTTATCTTAGGTTTTAGCATTCTAAAACCACTGTTAGGAATGTACGACTGAACAGTTACATTGAAGCGGAGTATTTTCGCCATAACGCAACCTGAGATAGGGGTAGTACCCCCCTCATCCCAACCCATCCTTCAATTCCTCCAAACTCACTCTCCCGGCCAGCGCATCATCCGAAGCCTCTTCGCCCGCTCCGCCCAAATGAAGAAATCCTCCTGCGACATCTGACGTTTAGTCACCCTGGCGTGATACTTTTTATAGGCTCTGCGATAAACGGCCCATATTGGGTCGTTTTTTATTGTGCGCCCGGCATGGGCAATTACTCGGCGGTGTAAGTCCGCTACAGA
>CAZIVK010000258.1:0-3110 GCA_964542515.1 uncultured Oscillospiraceae bacterium
TCCTGGGCGCGGTGTTGGGCGCGTATTGTTTGGGAGTAGTTGGCTCCTGCTTTTGCCTCTCCTGTACCGCCTCTTACGGCGCGGACGTCCTCATCTTCCACGAATATCTTAACGGGGGCCATACCTTCAGGGTAGTAGGCAGCAACCGGTGAGAGGATGATGGCAAAGAGGTACTCTTCAGACGAGCGCACACCAAGGTGTGGTTCTGTTCCGATTACAAAGGGGCGGATGTACATGGAGGTGCCGTCAGCTGTGGGCATCCAGTCTTTATCCACCTCTAGGAGAGTCTTTACAGCTTTGATGGCAAAGTCCGGATCCAGATGAGGGATGCAGAGACGGTTGTCCGATGAGTTAAGGCGCTCAAAGTTATCCCAAGGGCGGAAAAGTAAGGTGCGGCCGTCAGCTGTGCCGTAGGCCTTCATGCCTTCAAAAGTTTCCTGTGCATAGTGAAGAACCATAGCTGCTGGGTCCAGTTGTAGAGGACCGTATGGTACAATACGGGCATTGTGCCAGTTGTTTTCTTTGGTGTAGTCCAGAAGAAACATGTGATCTGTAAAGAACTTGCCGAAACCCAACTTATTGTAGTCCGGCTTTTGCTTTGGGGAAGTGGTCCGTGTTATTTTAATTTCCTGCATAAAATACTCCTTAAACCTCGGCATTACGGAGGTGCCGTTCTTACCGGCGAGCGGCAGGCCGGAATAGAAGCCTAAGGGGTATTATATCATCAATTTAGCGAGATGAAAAGGTAAATTGCATTTGAGTTGTAAAATTTGAGTGGCAATTCATAGTTGGAAGTTGATGAAAAGTGACAAAGGTGATATAATACTTTGGAAATTAGCGACCTTTAAGGTTTTGATGGGGGTGTGGTTGTGAAGCACAGAGCTTTTCTTAAGTGGCTTGCATTGACGGCGGTTTTTGTGGCTTTTTTTGCATTTCTATCCACTTATGCCGAGGGTGACGAGTTGTATTTTACCGCTATCAATGATGAGTTACTGGATTTGAAGGACTCAACCATGCCTTATAGAGTGTATGACCAATTTTATGTGCCCTACACCATCTTTGACGACCTCTCCTTAGGTGTCTTCTATTCATATAACAAGGATATATATAAGCTTACGTTTTATAATAAACATAATACACTGATTTTTGACCTGTTGATGTCTGTTGCCTACAATGATGAGCAGCAGTACCGCCAGAGAGTTATATCCAGAAATGATACACTCTACATTCCTATTGAATTTGTGTGTTCCCAGTTTGGACTGAGTTTATCGCATATTAACGCGGCCCCCATTACTATTTTACGTGTGATCTCCGGTAGCAGTCTTGACAGCGTGGCATTTCGTCAGAAAAATGCAGCAAGGATGACAGAGGAGTATAAGGATTACATGGGTCTCAACTCCGTGTCGCCATCTAAAACGCCAACTCCATCGCCATCTCAAAGCATAGGGCCTGGAACGTCACCATCCCAACCACCTAAAAATAACGATCAACATGTGTATATAGCATTTGCTGGCAGTTCAGGAAGTGAACTTTCAGGAATTCTTGATATCCTTGACCGCCATGGGCTTAAAGCTAGCTTCTTTTTTGAATCTGAGCTTATTGATAAAAATGGGGACAGGATAAGAAGGGCTTTTGGAAGTGGTCATTCTATTGGGTTACAGGGTAGCTCCGTAGATGAACTGGAAAAAGCAAATACCTCCTTGGATTTACAGATTGCCACAAAAACCCGTATTGTGCGCATGTCCGGGGGGGAGGCTGAAGCCACCGGTGAGGAACGCGCCGTCATACTTGACGAGGGCTTCAGGATCTGGGAAGGAACTATTACCGCCGGAGGGGACGCGGAAGTATCTGCATGGGATTTGGCGGATAGTATTGTAAACGCTATTAGGAGTGAGGATGACCTCCCTATCGTTTTAGTTTTTGAAGGGGAGTGGCAGACTGAAGCGCTCAGCCTGGTGCTGAACTTTATTGAAAACGGGAACTACTCACCTGAGTTAATTACACAGAGTGTGAAACCTATTGATTAAAACACTATTTTAGTTTAAGGAGATTATCCATATATGGAAATAATTTTAGCAAAGATGGGGGAAGTTGTCCTCAAGGGTCTAAACCGCAGGTCATTTGAGGACAGGATGTTGAGGAGCTTACGCCACCGTCTCGGGACTGTGGGCTCATTCAAGGTATACTCGGCTCAATCCACTGTTTATGTTGAACCTCTGAGTGAGGATTTAAACATGGAGAGGGCCTTTCTGATTACCAGCAAGGTTTTTGGCCTTGTGTCGGTCAGCCGTGCCTACTCATGTGAAAAGAACCTTGAGGATTTTATTCAAACCGCCGCTGAAAAGCTCTCAGCTGAGCTTGGACGGGCAGGTTCATTTAAAGTTGAGACCAAGCGCTCAGATAAGAGGTTTCCGCTAAAGTCTCCAGAGGTATCACGTGAGGTTGGAGGGGCTTTGTGCGCTCTCTTTCCCCACTTAAAGGTTGACGTACACACACCTGATATAACTGTGTACGTTGAAATAAGGGACTACTCCGCCTATGTACACACAAACCCTATACCTGGTGCGGGTGGACTACCAATTGGTAGCGCAGGTAAGGCCACTGTTCTGCTTTCCGGTGGAATTGATAGCCCTGTTGCCGCATATATGATGGCAAAACGAGGATTGGAGTTGGAAGCAGTCCACTTCTACAGCTATCCGTATACGTCTGAACGCGCACGACAGAAGGTATTGACCCTTGCCGGAAAACTGGCTGCTTACTGCGGAAGGATCGTAACCTATGTAGTGCCATTCACTAAACTCCAGGAGGTTATCCGTGATAACTGCCCAGAGGAGTACTCAACCATCATGATGAGAAGATGCATGATGAGGATATCTGAGCGCCTTGCCGAGGCATCCGGCTGTGAAGCCCTATGCACGAACGCGGACAGCGCCTGCGGCTCGTTGATGCTGAGCGCGCACCGGATCTCGTCGGTGCGAACCCGGAGCGCCATCCGCTCCTCCATATCCGGCATACTGTTCCAGCAGGAGGCGGGAAGGGCAAGGCCCTGAGAGCGGCGGCGGCTGACGCCTCAGGGCCTCGCTCATGACGGCTACAACAGGAACGCAAAT
>CAZIVK010000259.1:0-3078 GCA_964542515.1 uncultured Oscillospiraceae bacterium
ATGTTTTCTACGGCTACATGTATGTTGGCGTCAAATGCTTCTTTTTCTGCTTCAAAAAGACTGTTATAGGTGGTGCTTAGGTTGAAGTAACCCACTACGGTGACTGCAATAATAGTACATAAAAGTAGAACACCAACAAAAAGAATTAGTTTTGCTCGAAGCTGCATGTGGAGACCTTTGGTTTGCTTTTGGCTCATTAATTTTTCTTTCCTTTCATACAGGACACCCTATATATTTTGTAGGTGTTATCCATATATTCCCATACACCTAGTATACCATAACCGAGTGCTTGATGAAAAGCATAAAATAACCTTTACTTTCGTAAGCTGAGCTCAATATTAAAGATGTCCTCCAATGAGCGGCGGAACTTTCCCTTCCAGTCAAAGTTTCCCTTTAGTGTACACCACATATACTGGTAGCCTGTAAACATATATGCAGAGGCTTCATAGAGTTGACGTGGGTCACTTAAGTTACGTATTTCACCGCTCTCTTGGCCACGCTTCACTATATTAACAGCAATCTCCTCCAAATCCATACGCAGATCGAAGGTGTTTCTGTTTTCCTGCAGATTAATTATTAGTAGTTGGCTGTTTAAGTTTGGACCCAGGTCCTCAATATTTTGGCGGAGATGGTCATATAGAATCAAAAACTGCTCCCAACTACTAGAAACGCCAACCAGCTGCATGAGTAGGGGAGTTAAGTTATCTATAATGTGGTCATAGTAGTTTAATATTATGTCCTGCTTTGAAGGTACATGGTAGTAAAATGTGGATTTAGTTATGTTGCAAGCCTCACATATTTTATTGATAGTGACGTTGTCATACCCGTTTTCTCTAAAGGGTCTTCCTGCAGTTTCATATATTAAATCTTTTGTTTTTTTTGTGTTATTCAAATGCATCTCCGTCCTTTCATCCTTTTAGGATTATACCAGTTTATCTGGAAAACACAAGTAGTTGACAAATATTATATGAGAAAAGTTGGAAAATGGGACTAAAAAAAAGTATAAAAAAAGTTCGAAAAAACTTTCACAAAAAAGATTGACAAAAAATTATTAATGTGTTATCATTACCTCGGTGGTACATAAGTCGTACCACGGTACTAAAACTATAAGGAGGCCATTTATAATGAAAATTTTTGAGCAAGCCAAGATTGGCAACATGAAGCTAAGAAACAGAACCTATATGGCACCAATGGGCACATCAACTGATCCTGATGGATCTTTCTCAGACCGCTCAATAAGCTATTATGAGGAGCGCGCAAAGGGGGGCTTTGGTCTCATAATTACCGGAGCAAACCAGGTGACAACAAAATATGAAGCAAAAGCCTGTAACATTCTTGGGACCTCAAAATCATTTGAGCAGCTGAACTTTTTGGCAAGAAGAGTACATAACCAAGGGGCAAAGCTTTGCATACAGCTCACACCAGGCCTCGGTCGCATGCAGTTTACAACAGGTGATGTAAGACCTTACTCAGCCAGTGAAGTTGAGTCCTTCTGGTTCCCTGAAGTAAAATGTAAAGAATTTTCTAAAGATGATATAAAGTTCCTGGTAAGCAAGATGGCTGAGGGAGCTGCACTAGTAAAGAGTTTTGAAGGTGACGCTGTAGAACTTCACGGTTATGGCGGATACTTGATGGACCAGTTCCAATCTCAGCTTTGGAACAAAAGAACTGATGAGTACGGCGGAAGCCTTGAAAACAGAATGCGTTTTTCCGTTGAGTGCATACAGGCTATGAGGGAAGCTGTAGGACCTGATTTCCCAATTATCTTCAAATTCACACCATACCACGGAGTTCCGGGTGGACGTGAGATGGAAGAGGGCGTTGAAATGGCCAAGATCCTTGAAGCAGCAGGCGTTGATGTTCTACACGTAGACATGGGTTGTTACGAAGCTTGGTACAAAGCCATTAATACAGTGTACCAGCCACATGCTGTAATGGTTGACATTGCAGAGGAAATAAAGAACGCAGTTAGCATACCTGTAATGCTTAATGGTAAGCTCAACAATCTAGTTGAAGCTGAGGAAGCTTTAGAGAATGGTGTAGCAGACTTTGTTGGATTTGGCCACTTGGCAATTTCAGATCCACACTGCATAAATAAGCTTAAAAGAAATGAGACCTATGATGTTACTCCCTGCATTGGTTGTAACGAATGCCTCTATGCCGGTTTTACTGGAAAAATACTACAGTGTGCCGTTAACCCACAAGCATTTGCAGAGGACTACTATCCTGTTAACCCAGGCAATCCCAACAAGCGCATTCTAGTTATAGGCGGAGGCCCTGCAGGAATGACTGCTGCTATAACAGCTGCAGAAAGAGGAATGCAAGTAGATCTTTGGGAAAAGAAAAATGAGCTGGGCGGACTCCTTTTAGCCGCAGGTGGTCCCAAGTTTAAGAAGGACGTAAAGGATTACGTTACTTACCTCATTGGAAAACTCAACCGCAGTAATGTAAAGGTCTCACTTGTTAAGGATTCAACACCTGAAGAGGTACTGGCAGGAAACTATGATAGAGTTATCTTTGCAACAGGAGCATCACCGGTAATTCCTCCTATAAAAGGAGTTGATGAGTCCTTTGTAGTAGGTGCAAACGACCTTCTGACAAACAGTAAGGAGTACGGTAAAAAAGTTGTTGTGCTTGGTGCAGGACTTGTAGGGTGCGAAACAGCCTGCCACTGCGCTGACAAGGCTGATGAAGTCACCATTATTGAGATGCTTCCAGAGATCCTTATGAACACAAAGCACAGTAAAAATAATGACCAGGCTCTGCGACAGCTGATGGAAGATTGCTGTATCAAAACAATTACCAATGCTAAAGTTGTAGAGTTTAAAGACAACACCGTTGTATTTGAAGTTGATGGTAAGAGGCAGACAATAGAGGCAGACACTGTCGCAATAGCTGCAGGATACCGCTCAAATACAGGGCTCTATGATGCACTTCAAAGCAAGATAGACTGCGCAATAGTTGGTGACGCTGAAATTCCTGACAACATCCTCAAAGCAGTACACCATGGTTTCAACTCTGTAAGAACTATCTAGTTTAGTTCTATATAACAAGGGGCACCTCGTCAAGTGAGGTGCC
>CAZIVK010000260.1:0-3077 GCA_964542515.1 uncultured Oscillospiraceae bacterium
CTAATTGCACAGTCCTTTGACCTTGATCTTATAGAAGAGGTGGGTAAAGGTATATCCGACGAGATGGATGCCTTAGGAGTTTCGGTACTACTTGGACCGGGGCTTAATATCCACCGTGATCCCCTCTGTGGCCGCAATTTTGAGTACTATTCAGAGGATCCATTCCTGTCCGGACATATGGCAGCAGCCTATGTACGAGGGGTACAGGTGAGACCACACACAGCCGCATGCATTAAGCACTACGCTGCTAATAACCAGGAGAGCAACAGATATGGTGTAGACACAATTGTGAGTGAGAGAGCGCTCAGAGACATCTATCTGCGTAATTTTGAAATAGCTGTTAGGGAGTCCAAACCGCTAACAATCATGTGTGCGTATAACAAGATTAATGGCATTCCTGCATCGGACAGCTTTGACCTCAACACAAATATCGCCAGAGGTGAATGGGGATTTGAAGGCTTGATTATGACAGACTGGAACGGAGGCATGTCAACACCATCAATCTCTATGCATGCAGGAAATGACTTGATAATGCCCGGTGGCTCAGGTAGGATTAATAACATTGTACTTGCGGCAACTGTTAAGAAACCTGGCTTTGATGAGCGGGGACAGGTGGAGTTTTATGAGGAGAGATCTTTTATCTCATTGCTGAAACCGGCATGGAACTCATTTGCACCAAACCAAGAAGGTGAGGACACAGTCGAGGCGCCACTAGGTAACGGATATACCGCAACTGTGGAAAACGACACAATACTTGTCAATGGCGAGCCACTGTACATGGAGCACATACCGGAGCTTCCACCTCAGTTTAGAAGACCCGGAATGGAGCCAGGGTATGCACATCCTGTAACAACAAAGGATGCGTCTATTTCTGATGACGGAAAGAGCATTTTATATAAAGGAATCATGACTAAGTCTACAACTATCTGTAAGGGTGACATTCAGCGCTGCGCAATCAACAACATTAAGGTAATAATGCGCTGCAACGGTATGTAAGAACAAAAACCAGCATATGAGTTGCTTGAACTTCATATGCTGGTTTCTTATGCATTGATATATTTAAGCGAGGATCTCCCTGAAGATGTTTATAAAGTCAGGGGTCAAGTTACAGGGTTTGTCACCTATGTACATGACGCCGTCAAGAGAACAGATGTGCTTGCGGAGTATCTTTTGAGCAATCCAAGCAATCGTGATGTATGGGATACCGTCAAACCATTCGGCAAAGCGCCACATGCGTTCAATGTTTCCGTCCATGATGGCGGCTGTGTTGCCCTTTGCTATATGGATTGACTGGCCGTTTAGTTCTATAGTGGCCGTTTCGCCTTGAATTTCTGTTTTAGCACCGAAAGCAGTTTCGAGGAAACTTATTGGCACATAGAGGTGTTTTTCTATGACCTTTTCCCCCATTTCAAGCTCTGCAAAGTTTGTCCCGGGAGGAATGGGTTTGCCTTCGAGGATGAGTTTTGGTGCTCTGGTTTTAACAACAATTTCTTTAACAGTGCCGTTTACGGGCACTTTTTTGTTGTCTACATAGGCGTAAGTACAGTCGGAGGCTATGGCAACTGCGCCTTTGTCAGCAAAGTCAGGGATATCTCCGCGGACCAGAGACCCGTCAGGGTTGCGTGATGTGTGGCTGAAAAGAAGGTGCCAAGCGCGGTCTGCGCAGTCTATTGTCTGTCCGTGTCCGCGTTCAAAGACGTCCCTGTAGACCACATCAGCGTGCTCGCCCCGGTAATAGGCGATGGACTCACCTGAGTCCAGGCTGATTAGAGGGTTATCATTGCAACCGTTGATTTTCATCCAGAACTGACGGTTTGCACCGTTGTTATCCCAGCGGGTGTATTTAGGGTTTATTGACATACTGTCGTTGGTGCCGCGGGCTTGGTAGATGGGCACGGGACATACGAAGTTAAAGGGATTTCCGTCTTCATCCAGCATAGCGTCTGGGCTGGATGGGCCTGCGGAGCAACCGCCACCTGCAAGAACTTGTCCGTGTTTGCGGGCAAAGTTAGTGGTCTCAAGGTCACCCATAGACATACCCTGCATGTAGATGCGGGATTCATCAATGTTATACTTGGTTTTTAGTTCAGTAATTAGGTTTTGGAGCATCTCATTGTTTACGTCAAAGAAGTCTTGGCCAACGCCTGACCTTTTCTCCTCAACATCCTTACGGTTTGGTGCGTCAGGAAATACTGCTATGAAGCCTTCGCGCTCTGCAACCAGGTACCAGGATGTTGCGTAGCACTGACCCCAGCCGCTTTGGCCTCCGCCGTGCTGGGAGATAATTAGAGGTACAGGGGAATTTCCTGTGTAGCTGGTAGGTACGTATTCAACCCAGTTGTTCTCAAAGCCTTTTACCAGCTCTTTTGTACACTCCTTGAGTGAGTCCGGCATGATGTGACTGTCCTGGTCATAGAATCCTTTGATGTTTAGGATGTCGCCGGGGAGGTGGCGGTGGTTTGCGTCACCTTCGGTGACCGCATTGCCTGGAATCAAGTGAAGTTTACGCTCTTCCATATGTTTTTACTCCTTTATATGTATTTGTATCTGTGATTATAATAACAAAATATATAGAGGTGTTCAAGGAAGAACTGCTATTTAGAGTAGCTGTTTTTAACTCCCGGCGCAATAGGTGTTCTGGTTCCGTTGGCTACGTAGAACCCTCCGGGCAAATCTGTCTCTATTGTTACTCCTATTTTAGCAGATGCGAAATTAAATCATGTAAGGGGATATATTGTGAGGAGGAGGATGATCCTATGAAAAAGAGAGTATCGCCATTTATAGTAGCGCTTCCGGCAATTGTTATAGTAGCCATATTTAAGGTGTACCCAATAATTAGTACGTTTGTCCTATCACTTTTTGACTACAACCCAAAACGGGGTATAGCTGCAAGTGAATTTGTAGGTCTGGCAAGCTACTCAGAGTTCTTTTCGGGCGTCTACATAGCAAGATTACTTCGAAACACCGTTATCCTTACAGCACTTCCAGCTGTAGCAACTGCACTTCTATCTTTCATAGCTATTATTTTTATTTTGAAACTTCCTAACCGCTGGTCCCGTGGACTTGTATTGATTGTC
>CAZIVK010000261.1:0-3063 GCA_964542515.1 uncultured Oscillospiraceae bacterium
ATTTAGTCAAACATCCTTAGCTTTTATATTACAGAGTAATCATATTGTTATAGCAACTAATATAATTAAGTCAAATATACCTTATCCTTACAGTTGCGATCACGTGTGTGAGTTACCTCCATGTATTTTGCTGATTACCTATTGACACTGGGCTTACTACCGGGTATACAATATATGTAGAACATAAAAGGAGGCCACAAAAATGAAGAAACGTAAAATCGGTAATATCGAAGTTTCATCCATCGGCATGGGCTGTATGGCGCTGTCACACGGCTACGGTGCCGCGCCCGCAGAGGATTACAGTATCGATGCAATCCGCGCCGCACACAACTTTGGCTGTACGTTCTACGACACAGCGGAAGTCTACGGCACTGAGCAGTTCTACCCGGGACACAACGAGCAGATAACCGGTAAAGCAGTCAAGCCGTTCCGAAAGGACGTTGTGCTTGCGACTAAGCTGTTTCTCGCGCCCACCGAGTTCGGCGACAACGGACTCGACATCTACGGCGGAATTAAGAAGCACGTTGAGAAGTCGCTTGTAAACCTCGAAACCGACTACATCGACCTTTACTATCTGCACCGCATACATCGCCAAATCCCCGTTGAAGATGTCGCAGGCGCGATGGGTAAGCTGATAGACGAAGGTGTAATTCGCGGCTGGGGACTGTCGCAGGTCTCGGGCGAAACGTTGAAAAAGGCACACGAAGTCACACCCGTGACCGCCGTGCAGAACCTCTACAATATGATGGAGCGGGATTGCGAGGAGGACATCTTCCCCTACGCGCTCGCCAACAACATCGGCGTCGTGCCATTCTCGCCAATTGCGAGCGGCTTTCTTTCGGGCAATATCACTGTAAACCTCGAGTACGAAAAGGTAGATGATGTTCGTCGTTGGGTTCCTCAGACGCAGAAGGAGAACATCGTCGCAAATATGCCGATTCTCGATGTTCTTGCTGACTTCTCTGCAAGGAAGAACGCGACCAACGCGCAGATTGCACTTGCGTGGATGCTGCACAAGTATCCCAACTGCGTGCCGATTCCAGGCTCAAAAAACCGCGAGCGTATACTGGAAAACCTCGGTGCGTGGGATGTAGAGCTTACAGACGAGGAATTTGCCGCTCTTGAAGTGGCGCTCGCCGCCGTGCCGCTACATGGGCACAGGGGGCACGTCCAGTTCGTCGGCTAACCCCACAGAAAAAAGGTGTACGCACAACCAAGCGTACACCTTTTTTGACATAATTTTTAGACAAAGTCAAATCGCAACCAGATTACTTGTAAGCTCGATTTCACCTGCCAATACACCATCGTAATATCCCTGTTTATTATCAATATACTTAACGCTATTATTTATTTCATCAATTTTGCTAAGCAGTAGATCTTTCTGCTTGGCTAGCATAAGTTTACGCTCATGGATTGTGGGTGCACCGCCAAAACATAAATCCATGTACTTTTTCATGTCATTAATGCTCATATCACATTTTCTTAAACACTGTAATCCCTTGATCCAGTTTATGTTTCTTTCATCAAACCTACGGTAATTGTTTTTGTCCCGCTTAACATTTGGAACAAGTCCTTCATTGCAATAAAACCGCAGCGTTTCATATGCTATTCCAACTTGATCGCAAACTTCTCCGCTGCAAAAAGATTGAAGTTCGGGGCATGTATTGTCAGCTGCAGAAGAGGTGGTTCAAGCGCCACTTTCGATCAGCTTAACAAATATTTCACCATTTCACAAATGCCTGTCGTGTCCTCCTGCTATTGGAACAGCATTCATGGGTATACACCTGAGGATGTATATGCCGATGGAGAGGGTGTCCGCATCATGAGAACGCTGGCAAATAATATGGCTTATCTTATAAAGTGTAAGTATCAAAGTAATATTCCGCTTCCTGAAGAACTGCCGCACGTCATGACTAATTTTATCCGCTAAGACGCCGAACAGGTTGAACGCCTCATAAGCCTAGTAAGAAAATTCTAATAAAAACGATTGTCTCGCTAAGAACTATAAGTTCCCAGCATCAGTATAAAGGTTGGCACAAAGCTGGTGTTGCGCGAAAGCTCACTATGAGTCTCTGTTTGGGTAGTTTATTGCCATCTTAGCGTAGAAGTCCTCCATAGTCATGCGCGAGTCTATGGTGTGGTAGACGCGTATGTCACGGTAACCGGTTCCGTGGGTGTAGGTCATGTCTGGTTCAATGCGTGGGGCGGGTTTCATGTCAAATATGTCGGTCTTTTCCTGCTCTACCATAAGCACGGTTACGGTAGGTTGGTCGCCAAGTCCCCAACTCTCTCCATGGGGCCAGTGGGGTATTCCGGCAAGCTTATTGTTAAAGTCCACCATCTGTGCAAAGAGATAATTGCCTATTTTACCGTATGGCTTAACCTTGTGCTGAAGCTCAGCTAACGTTACCGACATGGCCTTGTAGGCGTTCATAGGCACCTGCCAAAATGGCATTGAAGACGCCATAACAACATTTGCAGCATTGATGTCCTGCTTGAGGTTGAACTCAAACCCGCCTTCCGGCCACACGCCTCCGCCTATCCAAACCGCTGTCATACGGGAGCAGATCTTGGGTTCGGTTAGAATGGAGGCAGCAAGGTCTGTTATAGCACCTTGAAACACCACGTATAGTGGGCGGGTATCATCTTCACGCATTGCTTCATCTATTATGAATTGTGCTCCGGGGCTCATGAGGGATGTGTTTTCATCCGGAAGTGGGCTTGAAACACCCTTGTATACAGGTACCTGACCATCCAGACCCATCAAGTCAAGAACCTTTATTATTTCATCATAACTAGCCTGTACAGTCTGCCCTTCTCCGTACATACGGTTTAGTTCAAAGTGTCCGGCTATTATTCCGCGCACAATGAATTTGGGAGTCATAAGGTGGTGAGCCAAGGCGTACTGATCGTCAGCCTCATTTTTGCAGTCCGTATGTACTATGACGCGTACCCTCTTTTCCTCAGGAACTGTAAAGTCATAATTCCATTTCATTTGTGGTCCTCCTCAGCGTTCGTTCTTAACTAAATACTAGCACACTGTTGGGATGGTGTAAAGATGAT